>JBJHCB010000014.1:0-19762 GCA_050485805.1 Gemmatimonadota bacterium
GCCATGGGGAGGATCCCTGCAATGAGGACCACGCTCTCCCAGTTGATGGAGCGGTAGGCGTCCTCCACCGTGACGCACCGGCTCAGGACCATGGCCACGGCCGCCAACAGGATGGCCGTCACCGCCGGGACCACCTCCAGGGTGAGAAGGAGCATCATCCCGACCATGATCCCCACCGCCAGGGGCGCACGGTCCAGCGGCTTCAGCGCCGGTTCCATCTCCCGGGGGGCCATGGCCACCACGAAGTCCCGGTTCTCCCGCTGCAGGAGCCGGATCTTCTCCCAGGGTCCCTGAACCAGGAGCATGTCGCCGAAGCGGAGGCCCACCTCCCGGAGGTCCTCCTCCACGACCTCACCCATGCGCTTGATTCCCACCACGGAGAGCTGATACCGATCCCGGAATCGGATGTCCGTCAGGGTTCGGCCGAGGAGGCGGGAGCGGGGGGTGAGGAGGACCTCGGCGATTCCCGTCTCCCGAGCCGTGGGGTCGCCTTCCCCGAGCTGTTCCAGGAGGGTGGCCTGGCCCCGCCCCACCAGGCGGGCCACGCCTTCTGCGGAGCCCTCCACCAGTAGGACCTGGTTCGGAGCCAGACGGGTTCCGGCCACCGCCTCGTGGAGCCGGGGGCGCTCCTCCCGCAGGCGCTTCTCCCGGAAACGTCCCGGCCCGGGGAGGCGCCGGCGGACCTCCGGGGTCGCGCCCGGCTCCCCCTCCCCGGCGGGCCCACCGGGCTCGCCTTCCAGGACCTCCATCACCGTGAGCCCGAAACCTCCGGCCAGGTCCGACTCCTCCAGGGTCTGGCCCGCAAGGGGAGAGTCGGGGGGGATCCGGAGGCGGAAGAGTCGGGGGTGGAGTTCCCAACTCTCCGCCAGCTCCTCCACGGACAGGGCGTCCCCTGCGCGGGAAGGGGTTCCCGGGGAGGGTCGGTCCGGGAGGAGCCGTCGTCCCACCAGCGTCATGAAGGCCACCCCCACCCCCACCATGACGATCCCGATGGGGGTGAAGTCGAAGAAGCCGAACGGGTCCCGACCCATGGCCTCCAGGTGGTTGCTCACCACGATGTTGGGGGCGGTCCCGATGAGGGTGAGCATGCCCCCGAGCAGGGAGGCCACCGAGAGGGGGATGAGCAGCCGGGAGGGGGAGAGGTCGCGGGCCCAGGCGAGCCCCATCACCACGGGGAGCATCACTGCCACGGTACCGGTGGAGCTCATGAGCCCGGAAAGGAGGGCCACCATGAGCATGATCACCAGGAGGAGGCGGGTCTCGCTCCCCCCCGCCAGCTTCCCCGGGAGCTTCCCCATGGCGTCGGCCACCCCGGTCTGGAAGAGCCCGTCCCCCACCACGAAGAGGGCGGCGATCATGATGACCACCGGGTCGGCGAACCCGGCCAGCGCCTGGGCCGGGGTGAGGATCCCCGTGAGGCTGAGGGCCAGAAGCGCCAGGAGGGCCACCACGTCCAGACGGAGCCGCTCGCTCACGAAGAGGACGATGGCGCCCACCAGGATTCCGTAGACGAGGGCGATCTCCAGGGTCATGCGCCGGTTCACCCCGGACCCGCCTTCGAGGTCCGCGCCCGGGGTCCAGTGCGTCCCTGGAACGGGGCTTGAGCCGCCCCGCAACGAGGGCTTCGGCCGCCTCCCGAACGGGGCACCGACCGTCCCGGGAACCAGGTTCCGGCGGCCTCGTCCCCTGGCCCCCCGGTTCGATCCCGGGGCGTCCAGGGGGCTCTTGAGCCGGAGGTCGCCAGCGCCCCCCTCCGGGGTTGACGCCGTCTACCCCGAATCCTCTATTGGCGGGGCTTTCCGCCGCCGGGGCAGCCTGGTCCGGCCCCTGAAGTCCAGCCCTCACCCCCATCGTCGGGAGCCGCGACGCCATGGCCACCTCATCCGGATCCGGCGGGACCCCCGCCCGCGAACTCTTCGGCAGCAAGTGGGGGTTCGTCCTCGCGGCGGTGGGGAGCGCCGTGGGGCTCGGGAACATGTGGCGTTTCTCGTACGTGGCGGCCGAGGGGGGCGGGGCGGCCTTCGTCCTCCTCTACATCGCCATGGTGGCCCTTCTGGGGATCCCCCTCATGCTCTGCGAGCTGGTGGTGGGGCGGAAGACCCACCTCTCCCCCATCGGCGCCCTGCGGCAGCTCGGGGGGAAGGGGTGGGCGGCCCTCGGGATGCTCTTCGTCCTGGTGGGCTTCCTCATCCTCTCCTACTACTCGGTGATCGCCGGCTGGACCATGCGGTACGCCCTGGAATCGGCCCTCACCGGGTTCCCGGGTGATCCCGGCCAGCACTTCGTGGAGATCGCCTCGGGGCGGGGGGCCGTCATGTGGCACCTCCTCTTCATGGTCCTCACCATCGGGATCGTCATGGTGGGGGTGCAGAAGGGGATCGAGCGGGCCGCCACCATCCTCATGCCCACCCTCTTTCTCATCGTCCTGGGGCTGGCGGCGTGGGCCGCCACCCTGGACGGCGCTGCGGCCGGCTACACGTTCTACCTCCGACCGGACCTCCAGGAGCTCCTGAACCCCGATGTGATCCGACAGGCGGTGGCCCAGGCCTTCTTCTCCCTTTCCCTCGGAATGGGGGCGATGCTCACCTTCGCCTCCTACCTCTCCAAGGACACGGACCTGAACCAGGAAGCGGTGACCATCTCCTTCGCCGACTTCCTGGTGGCCTTCACCGCCGGGCTCGTGGTCTTCCCTGTGATGTTCGCCCTGGGCCTCCAGGATTCGGTGACGGAGAGCACGGTAGGCGCACTGTTCATCGCCCTTCCGGGAGCGTTCGAGGCCATGGGAGGGGCCGGCCGGCTGGTGGGTGTTCTCTTCTTCGTGGCGTTGGCAGTGGGGGCCGTCACCTCGGCCATCTCCCTCCTGGAGGTGGTGACCTCGTCCATCATCGACGAGTTCGGGATCAGCCGCCGGAACGCGGCGGTGGGGATGGGCGTCCTCATCGCCCTCTTCGGCCTCCTTTCCGCCAATTCCCTGGATGTGTTGGGGCTCGTGGACCAGTTCGCCGGGGAGCTCTTCCTGGCGGTGGGGGCCCTGGGGATGTCCATCTTCGTGGGATGGTTCATGAAGGAGCCGGCCACCGAGCTGGCTCGGGGTGCTTCACCGGGGTTCCGGGCGGTGGTGCCGGCGGCCCTCACCCTGGTCCGGTGGGTCCTCCCGCCGGTCATCGCGGTGGTGGTCTGGTACCAGATCCTGGCCACCATCGACGTGGTCCGGGGCACCTTCGGGGGAGGCTGAGCAGCGGGCGTCTGGGGTCGGGTGGCCCGGTCACAGGATACCGGGGTCCCGGACGAACGTGGGGCCGTGCGTGCGGCCCAGAGTGCCCGCGCCGGGACGCCCCCTGCGCGGCGGGCCCCGGGGCGCCTCCTTCGCGGGCTCCAGTGCCCGGGAGCCCGGATGCTGGCGACACCGGGTGGCCGGGACGCCGGACCCTGGGGACGGCGGGTAGCCGAGACGCCGGACCCTGGGGTCGACGTGTGCCCGGGACGCCGGATGCCCGACGCGCGTGGCGCCCGGCTCGTCCCTTCCCCGGGAGGTCGGATTTCCTTGACCCTGGATCCTCCCTCGAGGACAAAACAGCCAGGGGCTTCCCGCTCCCTCTTCCCCACCGCCCTCGTCGAGTCCCTCCAGCCCCTTCCGGGCCTGGGCCGGAGCCGGGCCCCTGAAGGGCCGTCCGACCCGAACTGCCATGGCGCCGCCCAGGGGGGAGGTCCATTCGTTCGGGACCGCATTCGGGGTCTGCGTTCCGGGTCTGCACCGATGAGGCGCGCCCATGGACCGCACCCATGGACCGCACCCATAGACCGCGTCCATTGACCGCAGCAATCGACCGCAGCAGTCGGCCGCAGCAATGGACCGCGTCCATCAGCCGCGTTTGTGGGATCCACCGGGTGCCTAGGTGCCAAAGCTCGGCGCGGTGGACGGGTGCTTCCCTTCGATGCGGTGGACGGGTGCCTCTCAGCGGGGCGTGGGACGGGTGTCCCAGTGTTGGGGCGGTGGCCTGGTGCCGCGGCTTGGCTTGGCTTGGCCTGGCCGGCTGCCTCGGCACGACGCGGCCAGCCGGGACCGTCCAGGGAAGGCCGGGGTCGTCCCGAGAAGGGGGCCAACCCACCTGGTCGGGGGGAGAGAGTGAGACGGGTGGTGCGTTTCCCACCGAAGCGGTGGGGAAATCACCAGGAGAGGTGGGAGGCTGGAGTTGACTGGTGAACTCGCAACCTATCCGGTTCAGAATGGCACATTCGCTTCCGGACTCGGGTCCATGTGGGGAGTTTGATACCCGGCGCCGCTTCCCCGAGGCCCTCATCTCGGAGGTGGCGGCTCGGCAGCATGGGGTGCTGAGTCGAGCCCAGTTGCTGGAGTTCGGGGTCACCTCCCGAATGGTCCAGCGCCGGGTGGCGAACGGGAGGATGGTTCCCCTTCACAGGGGGGTGTACAGGGTCGGCCCCCTGGAGTCCGTCCACACCCGGGAAATGGCGGCGACCCTGGCCTGCGGGGACGGCGCCGTGATCAGCCACTCGAGCGCGGCATCCCTGTGGGGCCTCCTTCCCCCTTGCGCCGAGCGGGATCCGGTAGAGGTCTCCCTGGTGGGTGGCCAGTCGGGGCGCCGGCGACACGGGATCCGCGTCTACCGGGTGGCACGCCTCCCTGAGGAGGATCGCACGGCTCTGCACTCCGTGCCCGTCACGACCGTCCTCCGAACACTTCTCGACCTGGCTCGGACCAGTCGGGGGACGCCTTCCCAGGGACCGGCGGAGCACCCCCGGACCGTCACGCCCAGAGCCGTGGAGCAGGCTGTGGCCCGGGCCGAGCGGGAGGGGCTCATCACCCTCGAGGAGCTGCGGACCCGGGTTCTCCGCCCCGAGGCCGCCGGGCGGAGGGGTACGGCGCTCCTGAGGAGCCTCCTCCGATCGGAGACGGGTCCGGTCTTCTCCCGGTCAGTGGCTGAGGAGCGCTTCCTCCTGTTGATCCGGGAGGCGGGACTCCCTCCGCCGGAGGTGAACGCGCGTGTGGGCGGGATCGAAGTGGACTTCCTCTGGCGGAGCCTTGGGATGGGAGTGGAGGTCGATGGCTTCCGCTTTCACTCCTCCCGGAGAAGCTTCGAGGCGGACCGCCAGCGGGACGCGGTCCTGGCCTCCGTCGGGGTGCATGTCGTTCGCGTGTCGTGGAGGCAGATCACGGACGCGCCCACCCTGCTCCTGGGGCGGGTGGCCATGGCGCTGGGGCGTGCCGGAGCCCGGTCGGGGCCGGCCGCCTGGTGACGCGGACGGGCCGGCCTTCTCCTGGCGCACACGGGCGATCCGGCCGACCCTTCCGGGGCAGGGGCGGGCGGGCCCGCACCGGTACCCAGGACTCAGCTCCCGCCCCCGAACACCGGGAGCTCGCAGACCCCCGTGCCCTCGGTGCAGCCGGGGGCGGAGAGGGTTCGCCAGTAGAGTTCGTAGAGCCTCCGGAGCTGGTCCACCCAGGAGGTGGGCTCGACCATCCCGTGATTCTCGGTGGGATAGACGGCCAGCTCCCAGTTCTCCTTCTCCAGCTCGATGAGGCGCTGGGTCAGACGGACGATGTCCTGGAAGTGGACGTTGGTGTCGTACATGGGATGCCCCATGAGGAGGTGCCCCCGCAGGTTCTCGGCGAAGTAGATGGGAGAGGACTGTCGGTAGGCTTCGGGATCCTCGTGGGGCCGGTTCAGGATGCGGGAGGTGTACCCTTCGTTGTAGTGGGCCCAGTCCGTGACGGAGCGCCAGGCGCCCCCGGCGTGGAAGACATCGGGCTCGGTGAAGAGGGCCATGAGGGTGATGAATCCGCCGTAGGAGCCCCCGTAGATCCCGATCCGATCCCGGTCCACCCCCTCCTCGGCCACCAGCCAATCCACCGAGTCCACATAGTCCCAGAGGTCCCACCCCCCCATGTGGCGATAGATGGCCGTGCGCCAATCCCGGCCGTAGCCGGCCGAGGCGCGGTAATCCACATCCAGGACGGTGAATCCCTGGGCGGCGAGGTAGTGGTGGAACATGTACTCCCGGAAGTACTGGGACCACCACTCGTGGACGTTCTGCAGGTAGCCTGCGCCGTGGACGAACAGGATGGCTGCGCCGTTGGGCTCCACCCCCAGGTCGGCGGGGCGGTAGATCCGGGCAGGGACCTCGGTCCCGTCCCGAGCGGTGAAGTGGATGATCTCCGCCCGAACCCAGGGGAAGGCCAGGAAGTCGCCGGTGGGGGAGGTGGTGACGCGGGCGAGATCGGCCCCGGGGCGGTTGTCCATGAGGTAGAGCTCCTCGGGCCGGGTCTGTGTGGAGTGGACCACGGCCAGCCGCGCCCCGTCCGGGGACACCCAGCCCTCGAAGCGACCCGTCCCCGACGTGAGGCGGGTGCGGTCGCTTCCGTCCAACCCCATCCGCCACATGTGCTGCTCGAACGGGGATCCCTCATTGGTGCGAAGGAGGAAGTGGTCCCGCTGTTCCGGGATCTCCACCGAGTGGACCTCCCAGGCGCCCGAGGTGAGCTGTCGGAGGTCGCTGCCGTCGGCGTTCACGGTGTACAGATGGGCGAACCGATCCGCCTCGCTCACGAACCAGACCCGGTCCGAGTCGGGGATCCAGCCCACGCAGGTGAAGCAGGGTCCAGCCACCCACGCCGAGTCCGCCAGGTGCTCAAGCACGGTAAGCCGGGCGTTCTCCGCCTCCACGGAGAGGATCCATCGGTGCTTGTTGTCCAGCGAGGTGGCGAAGAGGATCCCGTGTGTGCCGGCGTCGTTCCATCCCCGGAAGGAGACGGACTGCACCTCCACCTCCCCCTCGCGGACGCCAGCGTGCTGGTCCGGAAGGAAGATCCCCCGGGGGCCCGTCGCCTCGGCCCGGTCCTGGACGGCGGAGGCCACATCCAGCCAGGAGAGGCTATCCGACCCCACGGGGTGGAGGCCCACCGCAGAGGATCCCACGGCATCTCCCACCTTCGTCCGTACCTCATCCACGGCGGTGTATCCATCATCGGTGATCCACCGGGGGATCCGAGTGGATTCGCCTCCCTCCGCGGATCGAACCGCCCCCACCGCCACGAATCGACCCCGTGGATCGACGGCCAGATCCCCCACGGTCCCCCGGCCCGATCCCAGGTGGACGGTTCGGATCGATCGGGCGTCCCGGGCCTCGCGCCGGGCCTCCTCCCGGGCCTCCCGGGCCTGCTGCCTGCGGATGAAGTCGAACAGCTCCTCCTGCTGCTCTGCCAGGAAGGCGCGATGCCCCTCCGGCTCCTCCTCGTCGTCCGCCGTTCCGGGCTGGAGGTCGGTGATCTGGCGGACCGCTCCCGTGGCCAGGGTCAACTCGAAGAGCTGGCTCCCCTCCCGATAGAAGACCCGTTCGTCGCCATCGGAGAAGCGTGGACCGGTCCGGGTCCCCCGGGTCTCGCTCAGCCGGCGCACGGCGAGGGAGGCCCGATCCACCAGGAAGAGGTCCCCCCTCCAGGTGGTCACCCGCAGGCTCCGGTCCCGGGAGAGGTCGCCCCCCGCAAACAGGACGGAAAGGGAGTCGGCCTCCACGGGGTCCTGGATGAGTTCCGGCTCCCCGCCCTCCGCCGGCACCCGCCAGAGCTCCCGCTCCGCGTCCCACTCGTGTCCGGCAGGAAGCCACCGGAAGTAGATCCACCGCGAGTCGTCGGTCCAGGCCACGTCCTGGGGGGCCTGCCCAAGGAACTCGGGTCCCCGGGAGAGGTGGGCGATGGAGAGCTGGAAGTCGTGTTCCCGGAGGACCGGAGGTACCCAGGCGCTCACGGGATTCTCCCCGGCCCCGTTGACCTGGGCCACCAGGGGGGGAGGGGCGGAAAGCCCGGTTACCGCCATCCCCGCCAACAGCCCCATTCCCGCCAGAGCGGGGCAGAGGGTGATTCCCGTTCCCGTCCCGCGCGCCGTCCGTTCCGTCATGGGTCGTCTCCTCATCCGTGTTCAGCTCTTGGCCGTGTGGTCCCGACGAGATATGGTCCCACGTTCCCTGGAGGGGTGGAGCCGGGCCGGCGATGGGTCGCCGGTGGGGCCGGGGTCGGCCCGGGCCCGGCGCAGGGCCTGGGGTCGGTGCCGGGGGATCGATCCCGGGGACCTCAGTCCCCGAAGGAGACCCCCAGCCGCCGGGCCGTGAGCACCACGTCACCGCGCTCCGGCACCCGCTTCAGTTCTTCCACCGCGGTGCGGAGGGGGACGGCCCGGACGTCGGGGGGGTCCAGCGCCACCATGCACCCGAACTCGCACCGGGCCACGAGGTCCACCGCCGCGGCCCCGAACCGGAGGGCCAGGAGCCGATCATACGCCGTGGGCTGGCCTCCTCGCTGCAGGTGGCCCAGGACCAGAGATCGCGTTTCCGCTCCGATCTCCTCCTGGATCCCTCGGGCCACCCGCTCGGCCACCCCCCCGTAGCGCCATGGTTCCCCCTGGGCCCCCGTCTCCACCACGGACGCACTCCCTCCCTCCGGACGCGCTCCTTCCGCCACCACCACGATGGCGTACCGCAGCCCCTTGTCGAACCTCCGCTGGAGGGCCCGGCAGAGCCGGTCCATGCGGAACGGGATCTCGGGAATGAGGATGGCGTCGGCGCTCCCCGCCAGACCGGCAAAGAGGGCGATCCACCCCGTGTGGCGTCCCATGAGCTCCACCACCATGACCCGGGAGTGGGCCTCGGCGGTGGAGTGGAGCTTGTCGATGGCGTCCGACGCGGTCTGGACGGCGGTGTGGAAGCCGAAGGTGACCTGGGTGGCTGCCAGGTCGTTGTCGATGGTCTTGGGGACCCCCACCACCGGGAGGCCCCGCTCCGACAGCTCCGCGGCGATCCGAAGGGATCCGTCCCCCCCGATGGCCACCAGGGCATCCAGTCCGTGGTCCCGAAATGCCTCCACCAGCTCTCCGGAGCGGTCCACCTCCTCCACCGTCCCGTCCGGCAGGGTGCGGGGCCAGCGAAGGGGGTTCCCCCGGTTCGTGGTCCCCAGGATCGTCCCGCCCAGGTGGGTGATCCCCTCCACCGATTCCTCGTCCAGGGGGATGAGCCCCCCCTCCTCCATGAGGCCCTGGTACCCGCGGTGGATGCCGAAGACCTCCCATCCCATGTTGAGGGCGGAGAGGACCACGGACCGGATCACGGCGTTGAGGCCGGGGGCATCCCCGCCCCCGGTGTTCACGGCCAGGCGGAACCGCCTGGAGGGATCCGAGGAGCGGGAGGGAGCGGAGGACTCGGGCGAAGGTGAGGGCGTCATGGGGTGGTGGTCCTGGACTGGAGGAGGGGCAGGGGGCAACGATCCGCTGGACGTCCGGGGGCCCGGGCCCCAATGTACGGGGATGGGACCAGTGCCGGAACGTGCGCTCCTCCAATGGTTACCATCACCTCCGACCTGCCCTCGAATCCCGGTCGCCTCCACCGCGCCACCTCCACCGATGAACGACATGGCCGTCACCGAGAAGGACATCCTGAACGCCCTGAAGACCGTGAAGGATCCCGAGCTCAACCTGAACCTCGTGGTCCTCGGGCTCGTGTATGACGTGGAGGTCGAGGACACCCACGTCCACGCCAGGATCTCCCTCACCTCACCCATGTGCCCGGTGGCCGAGGAGATCGTGAACATGGCGGAGAAGGCGATTCTCGCCGTGGAGGGGGTGGAGACGGCGAAGGTCCAGCTCACCTTCGACCCCCCCTGGACCCCGGAGCGGATCGCTCCCCTCATCCGGTCCTCGCTGGGACTCTGAGGGCACCGGGTCCATCGGGCGGTGAGGAAGGAGATGGGGGCGGGCGCAGCGCGGGGCGAGGGAGGGGCCGGGCTTTGACAGAAGGGCAGCGGGGACGGTACCTTTGCCGTTCGAACGAGCGTTCGAACGGACGGCTCCCGCATCGACGCAGCGGGAGTTCCACCAACCTAGGGAGAGGGAGATGGCCTTCACCGAAGACGAGATCAAGGCGAAAGTCCAGGACGGCTACATCATCGAGTCGGTGGAGGAGATGACGGAGGGCTACCGGAAGGCCCTCATCGTCCAGCTCACCGTCCAGGCGGACACCGAGCTCATCTCGGCGCCGGCCTACTGGATGGCGGCCCGCCACGCTCCCTCCACCAACACCCAGGTTTCGGCCCACGCCATCATCCAGGACGAGTTGGCCCACGCCAACATCGCCTACCGCCTCCTGGAGGACCTGGGGGTCTCCCGGGAGAAGCTGGTCTACGAGCGGGCTCCCCACGAGTTCAAGCACCCCTACGGCTTCGACCAGCCCCTGGAGAACTGGGCCGAGCTGGTGGTGGCCAACGGGTTCTATGACCGGGCCGGCATCACCCTCCTCTCCGACGTCTTCCGGAACACCTCCTACGGGCCCCTGAAGCGGGCCCTGGTGAAGGTGGACATGGAGGAGACCTTCCATCTCCGCCATGGCGAGGTCTGGATGCGCCGGCTCTCCAAGGCGGGGGGCGAGGCGAAGGAGATGTTGCAGAGGGCGGTGGACTGGATGTTCCCCATGACGCTGGAGTGGTTCGGGCTCCCCGATGACCTGAAGCGGCATTCCGGGCAGCTGGACTACCGCCTGAAGGGGATGACCAACGACGAGCTCCGCCAGACCTGGATGGCCTCCACGGTGCCCCTCTGCGAGTCCATCGGGATCTCGGTGCCGGCCCACTACGACGAGGCGAATCAGCGGTACGAGCTCGAGTACCCGTTCCCCTGCCGCTACGACGCCGCCAAGAAGCACTGGCTCTTCGACGAGGGCGAGATCGGCTGGGACGAGGTGTTCGAGCGGTGGAAGGGACGGGGGCCCATGAATGAGGAGTTCGTGGAGTCCGTGCGGCGGTCCCGGAGCCAGGTGGCGTCGTGGCTGAACTGACCATCTCCCGTCGTCGCCTTCCGGTGGTGGCATCCGAGGGATCGGGGGGGGGCGCGCGTCCCACCGTTTCCGGGGGACCTTCGGCCCCGCCCGCCCGGGAACTTCCGCGGGCGCCCCGGCCCGAGGATGCCCTCCCCCGCCACGTCACCTCGCACGCTTCCGGGGGACGGGACCGATGGAGTGCGCCCATGGACGAGGCTCCGGCGGACCAGGTGGCGGCGGTGTGGGCGCTCCTCCACGAGGTCCTGGATCCCGAGCTTCCCATCTCCCTTGTGGACCTGGGGCTCATCTACGACGTGCGCATGGACGGGTCCCGGGTGGAGGTGGATCTCACCTTCACCGCCACGGCCTGTCCCTGCATGGAGTTCATCCGGGAGGACGTGGAGGATCGGCTGCTCATGGAGCGCTGGATCGACGAGGTGGAGATCCTGGAGGTGTGGGATCCGCCGTGGACCCGGGCCCGGATCAGCGAGCGGGGCCGCCGTCAGCTACGTGAACTCGGGGTGGGAGCCTGACCATCATGATGGACGAGAAGATCTACGATGTCTTCGCCCGGAAGAGCCGGGGCGATGCGCTGACCCATATCGGGTACCTGGAAGCCCCGGACGACGCCCTGGCCCGGGTCTACGCCTGGAAGACCTACGACGAGGAAAACTGGTTCGAGATGTGCGTCGTGCCGCGCTCCGCCATCCTTCCCGTGAACCGGTCGGATGGACCCTTCTCGCTGGGGGGCCGCTCCCGCGCTGGGGTGGGGGTGGCGCGGTGAGCCCCCTCCAGGCAGGTCTCCCCGGGGCGTCCCCTCAGGTGACCGCGGCCTTCCGGCGACTTCTGGTCTCCCTGGCGGACTCCAAGCGCATCCTGGGGATCCGCTACTCGGACTGGCTCCTCGGGGCCCCTTCCATCGAGGCCGGAATTGCGGCCTCGTCCATGGCCCAGGACGAGTGGGGCCACGCGCGCCTCCTCTACGCCACCCTGAAGGACTTCGGAGAGGATCCGGGGTCGCTGGAGCACAGTCGCGCCGCCTCTGCCTATGCCTCGGTGGAGGCCCTGGACGAGCCCTTCCCCGACTGGGCCGCCTTCATCGCCGGCGTGGTGGTGGTGGACGGAGGGCTGGCCGTGGCCCTGGAAGGTCTCCTGGAAGGGGAGTACGAGGCCATCGACGGCCGGGTGGGGAAGATGCTGGGGGAGGAGGAGTTCCATCACTCCCTCGGCGAGGCCTGGTTCCGCCGGTTGGCCGGGGGGAGTGAAGAGGGCCGGCAGCGGCTTCGGAGCGCCGTGGAGGCCATGGCGCCATCGGTCTTCCGTGCGGTGGCGCCGGGAGACGAGGCCCATGGGGCGCTGGCGGAGGCGGGGCTCACCCTCTCCGCCGGGGAGCTCCGCCGTCGCCTGGCGGATCGCCTGGCCCCCCTCTTCGAGCTCCTGGAGGTCGAGGTTCCCGTCCGCAGCGCCCCGGATGGGGATTGGGACGCGGTTCGGGGACGGGGAGAGGGGCATCCTGCCGAGGAGGCCGTGGAGCAGGCCCGGGGAGACCGGAACCGCGCCCTCTTCGTGGAGTGAGGGACCATGACCCGGGAAGGATCCACGCCGCCGCTCCCCGGTGACCTGCCCGAGCGTCCCCGCTGTCCCTTCTGCGAGGGCGAGGATACCGAACTCCACTCCCTCTTCGGGAGTCACGCTTCCGTGACCACCTACTGGTGCCGCTCCTGCCGGAGCCCCTTCGAGCAGATGAAGTGGGGGCGGGAGATCAGGCCTCCACGATCTCCACGTCCCTGAGGAAGTCCCGCAGGGGGTTTGCCAGTTCCACCGCACGGTCCGTCAGGACCCGGGCCATCCCGGCCGGGTCCGTGATGCCAGGGCCCGGAGAGACCAGGTGGCTCAGGACGGCCTGCCCCACCTGGGGGTCGGAGACGTCGGCAGCGGAATAGTACTCGGCATACCGGGCGCTGACCCGCTGTTCGAAGACGGGGAGATGGGCCTCTGGGGTGCCGTTCTCCACCATGTCCTGGAAGAAGGCGTGGTGGAGGGCGTCCAGGGTCTCCCGGAGTCGCCCCTCCCGGGAGGTGCCCACGAAGGCCAGCTGGGCGGCCCGGGTGTGGGACCAGAGGTGGAAGATGAGGAGCTCTCCCACGGCCCGTTCGTCGGGCAGGCCGTCCTCTCCGGCGATCCCCAGCTCGGCCAGGAAGCGACGGGACTCCTCGTCGGTGAGGAAATCCGAGAAGCTCTCCCAGACCAGGTGGGCCAGATGCTCCCCCAGTTCCCGCGGCGTCATGGCCATGGAGGGCGGGGGGAAGGCAGCGGTGTGCGGCGGAGGGATTCGCACGATTGGATTCATCCAGGGCACCTTGTCAGAACCCCTTCTCCCCCACCGGGGTAACGGACACGGTCGGTCCGTATGTGGGTGAAGGCGAACGGTCCCCGCATGGGGATCCTTCGGGGCATCCAAGCCCCTAATACTCCATGACAGCGCCGAGGGGGCAAGGGGATCGTCGTCCCCGTACCCCCAGCGGCGGAGACGGGGGACGACGGCCCGGTAGGAGCCATGGCTGCCTCCCCGGTGGCCCAACGAGGAGATCCATGAAGAAGAACGGTTCCAGGGCAGGGTGGCACGGCCGACGCGTGGGGGGGATGGCCTCCGCCCTCCTCCTGCTCCTCCTGGCGGCAGGGTGCGGAGGAGGAACCACCATGCTCCAGCCCCGGTCGGTGGTGAACTTCGCCGGGGAGCGGATCCAGGCGGACCCCGAAGCCATGGCGGAGGTGGAGGCCTGGCTCCGTCCCCAGTTGGACGACATCGAGCGGAACCCCTCGTTCCTCATCCGACTGCTCCGGGAGCCCACACCCCTCTATCCCTGGTCCCGTCTCCAGATCCAGGCGGACACGGCGCAACTGGCCCTCCAATCGGCGATCCAGGACGCCGAGACCCCCTTCCTGGTCTACGGGCATCTCCGACTCATGGAGACCCGCGGGGAGCTGGAGCGTTGGCTCCCGGAAGCTGGAGCCCTGGAGGGATTGGAGTTGGAACGCGCCATGCTGGAGCGCATCTCCGATCTCTGGCTCCTGGGTCGCTCGGTCTTCGACACCCAGGCCCACGGCCCCCTGGACGAGATCATGTATGCCCGGGAGGGGGGATTCCTGGACGAGTTCATCCTCGCCACGCAGCCCGAGCGGTTCTCCCAGGAGAGAGAGGCCCACTTCCAGGAGCACCCGGAGCGGGAGGAGGCCTTCCGGGATTGGTTCCTGCGGGTGTTCGAAGCCGACGGTCCCCGCTACCTGACGGCCGAGGAGGCCGTCTCCGACGAGGGAGAGGGAGAGGCCGGAGAAGGAGAGGCCGGAGAGGGGGAGCACCGGGAGGTAGGGGGCGCGCCCTAGCCCTCGGAGGGCGGCCCCCAGCCGGTGCTCGTCCCTCGGCGCCCCGGCCGTTGCGTGCCCGGCGTCCCCCGGGGCCTCAGGAGAGGGAGACCATCCAGGTCAGGTCGACGGCGGAGGCCTCGCCCTCCGCGCTCTCCACCATCACGTCCACCCGTCCGGTGTCCCGGATGCGGGCGTCGGAGACCCGGCCTCCGGAGACGGGGAAGCCGGTGACCCGAACGGACGCCTCCTCTCCTCCCGGGCCCGAGGCCCTGAGCGTCCGCCCCTTCAGGTCCTTCACCGCCGGGGGGGCGCCCTCCCGCACCCGGAGTCGCAGGATCCGCCCGCCGTGGGGATGGTCCAGGGCATCGATGACCTGGAGCCGCGTCTGTCCCTTGCCCGCCATAGTGGATACCCTGTTCCGTCGCATGGGAAGTCGAGGTCGGCGCACCGCGTGCCCAACCCGAACACCTTAGACAAGGCCGGAGACCCCGTCAACGGATGCCCACCCACCCTCCCCCTCCCCCCTCGTCCCGGTCCCCCGAGCCTCCGCTTCGGCCCCGGGGGCTGCCGGAGGATCCCGAGCCGGTGCGGCCGGCCCTCCCGGGAAGCGACGGGGCCCCGGACCTCGGCGGGGGGCTGGAGCTGGATCCGGAAACCATGCGGGAGATGGGATACCGGGCGGTGGACGCCCTGGTGGACCGGAGGGTGGGCCTGAGGGGGGATCTCCCCTGGCGCGGGGCCACGTGGAGGGAGCTCCGGGACCGATTCGGCGGCGAGGGAGCGGCCCCCGAGGAGGGATCGGGCATCCAGCGGGTCCTGGAGGAGGCCCTGGGAGAGGTCCTTCCGGTGGCGGGGCGGGTGGATCACCCCCGTTTCATGGCCTTCATCCCCTCGGCGCCCACCTGGCCCTCGGTCCTGGCCGACTTCCTGGCCTCCGGGTTCAACGTCTTCCAGGGCACATGGCTGGAGTCGGCGGGCCCGAGCCGGGTGGAGCTCATGGTCCTGGAGTGGTTCCGGGGGTGGCTCGGCATGCCTCCGGGGAGCGGAGGACTCCTCACCAGCGGGGGGTCCGCCGCCAACCTCCTGGCCGTGGCGCTGGCCCGGGAGGTGGCCGGCAACCCCCCGCGCCCCGTGGTCTACCTCTCGGACCAGGGCCACTCGTCCCTCCTCCGGGCCTGCCGCATCGCGGGCCTCCCGGCGGAGGGGATCCGGGTCCTTCCCACCGGGGCGGACCGACGGCTGGCCCCCGAGACGGTGCGGGAAGCGGTGCTCCGGGACCGGGACGGAGGGGCCGTCCCCATCCTCCTCTGCGCCAACGGGGGCGCCACGAATACCGGAACGGTGGACCCCCTGGCGGATCTCTCCGCCCTGGCCCGGGAGCTGGGGCTCCGCTTCCACGTCGACGGGGCCTTCGGAGGCTTCGGAGTGCTCTCCGAGAAGGGCCGCCAGGCGCTGCAGGGGATCGGAGAGGCGGATTCGGTGACCCTGGACCCCCACAAGTGGCTCTTCCAGACGTTCGAGTGCGGGTGTCTCCTGGTCCAGGACCCCGGGGAGTTGGATCGGGCCTTCCGGGTGACGCCGGAATATCTCCAGGACACGGAGCTGGGGGAGGAACAGGTGAACTTCGGGGACCGGGGGATCCAGCTCTCCCGGAGCTTCCGGGCCCTCAAGATCTGGATGTCGGTGCGCGCCTTCGGGGTTTCGGCCTTCCGGGAGGCCGTGGCCCATGGGATCCATCGAGCCGAGGAGGTGGAGGCCCGGATCCGGCGGACGCCTGCCTTCGAACTCCTCTCCCCGGCTTCCCTGGGCATCGTGACCTGGCGCGTGCGGCCGGCCGGATGGACGGACGAGTCGCGGCTGGAGGCGCTGAACCAGGCCATCCAGGACCGCATCCTGGAGGAGGGGGTGGCCATGACCTCCTCCACGCGGCTGGACGGTCGGTTCGCCCTGCGGGTCTGCATCCTCAACCCCCGGACGACCCGGGAGGATCTGGACCATCTCCTGGACCGGGTGGAGGCCCTGGGGGAGGCCCTGGCTCCCACCCTGGCCGGCGATCCCCCGTGAGGGAGCCCGACGGAGACCTCCCCTCCCTCACTCCCGAGGAGGCGGCCACGGTGGGGCGCCGGGTCCGGTGGGGGTCGGCCATCACCCTGGCGGGTGTGGCCGCGGCCGCCCTTCTCCTGGACCTGGGTCTCCTGGACACCCTGGCCCTTCCCGCCTTCCTCCTCCTCCTTCCCACGCTGGCGGTGGCGCAGCTCCCCCTCATCGGGAAGGAGCGGCTGGAGCGGATGGCCGTCTACCTGGCCTCCGGGACCACCATCCTGGTCCTGGGGGGGATGGCCCTCCTCCTGGGCCACTGGGGGGTGGGGCTGGCGGCGCTGGGGCTCCAGGGGCTGCCGATGGGTGACTTCCTCCTCTGGACCGGAGGGCTCACCGGGGCCGGGGTGCTCCTGGCCCTCCTCTTCCGTCCCCTGGAACGCTGGATTTCCGGGGGACCTCCCCCCTTCCTCCTCCATCTCCTCCCCCGGACCTCCGAGGAGCGCGCCACCTTCGCCGGTCTCTCCATGGCCGCAGGGTGGGGGGAGGAGCTGGTATACCGGGGGTACGTGCCGGCCCTTCTGCTGGCGGTGGGGATGGACCCGTGGGGAGCCTTCGGGGTCTCTGCCGTGAGCTTCGGCCTCCTCCATGCGTACCAGGGCCCCGTGGGCATCCTGCGGACCGCGGTGATGGGGCTCCTCCTCGCCCTCCCGGTGATCTTCACCGGGAGCCTCTTCCCGGCCATGGCGGCCCACGCCCTCTACGATGTCCTGGCGGGGCTTGTCCTGGGACCGACCCTCCTCGGGAGGGCGCCTCCGGACCCCGGGAGGGACCCCGACACCGGAGATGACGGACCATGAAACTGGATTTCGCCTTCCTGGCCGACGCCGCGCAGGTGGACGCAGGCGGGAAGCTCAGCGTGCTGGGCGTGTTCGACCGGATCCGGGGGCAGGAATTTCCCACGCGGCACGGCCGCATCGCCCTGGTGCTCCGCCTCGAGGCCACACCCGAGGACGAGGGAGGCCACCAGGTGGACATCCGCCTGCGGGGGCCCGACGGAGCCGACCTCCTTCGCCTGGACGGGGAGGTGCGCGTCGGGCCGGGGCCCCCCTCCGGCGAGGCCACTCGCATCGCTCAGGTCCTGAACCTGGACGGGGTCGTCTTCCCGCGGCCCGGTCGGTACCGGTTCGAGATCCGCCTGGACGGCGGTGAGCCCACGGTGGTGCCCCTCTTCCTGGAGAGTCCGAGCGATCGGAGCGCCGGGGGGGGAGGGGCCTTCGGGAGCGCCGGAGGAACCATGGGACCCGAGGGGGTCCCCATCGTCTTCGCCCCCCCGGGTGGACCGGCGGAGGCCTGAGCCACCCGAGCCCCCCGTCCCCCTTCCCGGCACCGCCCCAGCGAGCCCCCCGTGCACGTCTCCGCCCTGAATCTGTACCCCCTGAAGGGGGCGGCGGGAATCCCGGTCCCCCGGGGGATCATCGGACCCACGGGCCTCCAGGGCGATCGGCGGTGGATGCTGGTGGACTCCTCCGGGAGCTTCCTCTCCCAGCGGCGCCACCCTGCCATGGCCCTTCTCCACCCCTCCCTGGAGACGGACCCCCCCGTGCCGGGTGGTCAGAGCGCGGACGGGGGGGCGGGCCGACTGCGGGTGACCTTGGCCCCGGTGGGCAGGTCCGGGGGGGCCCTGTCCCCCGGGCCCCTGTTCCTCCCCCTCGTTCCCCACACGGGGCCGACGGTGGAGGTGGAGATCTGGGGGGATCGGGTGGAGGCCCTGGCACCCGAGCCCGCGGCCGACGCCTGGTTCTCGGAGGTCCTGGGGAGTGCCTGCCGGGCGGTGTTCGTGCCGGAGGAGGCGCTGCGCACGGTGGATCCGGAGTTCGCCCCGGGGCACCGGGTGGGGTTCGCCGACGGCTTTCCCCTCCTCCTCACCACCCAGGCCGGGCTGGATGAGCTCAACCGGAGACTTCCCCGACCCCTCCCCATGGCCCGGTTCCGCCCGAACCTGGTGGTGGCCGGAGCCGACGTGCCCCATGCCGAGGACGGGTGGCGGCGGGTCCGGGTGGGGGAGGCGACCCTCCGCCTGGTGAAGCCCTGCGCCCGGTGCACCGTCACCACCGTGGACCCGGCCACGGGCCTCTCGGAGGGGCCTGAACCCCTCCGGACCCTGGCGGAGTATCGCCGGCGGGAGGGGAAGGTCTTCTTCGGGCAGAACGGGGTGGTGGAGGGCGGGGGGACGGTGCGGGTGGGGGATCCGGTGACGGTGGAGGAGTCGGGCGCGCTCCTCTTCCCGGGATGAGGGGGAGATCCCCTCGGACTTGCCGAAACCTTTCCCGCATCGAATAGGTAAAGACAGATGGACGGACGAGGAGGGCTTCCGGCCCAGGACCGGCGGGATTCACCCATCGGGGCCGGCGGCGCCCCTCCGGCACCGTCCGCGGAGGGTCCCATGATCCTGGCCTGCAACTACGAGGAAGTGACCGCCCTCTCCTACGGGGCGCGGAGCATTCTCGAGGAGAGCTTCGCCGGTCCTCCCTCCCCGGTGGCGGCACCCACCGAGGCGCGGGAGGCGGTGGAGGCCTTCATCCCCCGACTCACCGGAGATCTCTCCTTCACCACCCTGGCGGATCAACAGGCAGCGGAGCGGGCCGTGGATTCCATCGTGGAGCACCTTCGGGAGTCCATGGAGGTGGAGGTGGTCGCCACCCACCCCGCAGCGGAGGCGGCGGTGTCCGCCTACTTCGACTTCGCCCACGCCCTCGCGGTGCTGGGGAGGCTCCGGGAGATGGGCGCGGAGATGCGGGCCCTGGTGGAGGTCATGACCGGGCGCCCCGTGGACCACGAAAGCGCCACCTCCTTCCACTTCCCGGATTGACGGTGCGGCGCGGTCCGGGCCTTCCCCGTCCCGCGGGGGCATGAGCGGCTCCCGGGTGGACACCCTCCGGGCCCTCCTGGAGAAGCGCCCCGACGATCCCCGTCTCCTCTTCGGCCTGGCGGTGGAGGAGTTGAACGCCGGCCGACTGGAGGAGGGAGTGTCCTCCCTTCGCCGGTACCTGGCCGGCACGGACGACGAGGGGACCGCCTGGGGACGCCTGGCCGATGCCCTGGTGGCGCTGGGTCGGGACGACGAGGCCCGGGAAGCGCTCCGGACCGGCATCGAGGCCGCGCACCGGCATGGGCATCCCACCATGGCCCAGGAGTTCGAGGAGGCGCTGGAGGACCTGGGCTGAGGGGGGGTGTCCCGGTCCCCCCGGGTCTCCCGCCACCCCGCGCGGCCTTCCTCTCGCGTCGCCCCCGGGCACCCGCCTTCCCCCCCCGCCTTCCCCCACCCCGCCCCCCGGCCCATCTTCCTTCCGGTGCCGGGCCGGGAGGCCGTCGGGGGACCCTGGTCCCCCCTCTCCCTCCTCCGGGGGTTCCGCGCTCCGGGACGCCCCACCCCTCCCTGCGGAGTGACCCCGGCCGGGACCCCGGGGATCCGTTCTTCCCCCAGGGGAGCCTCTCCCCGGCCGGTCCTCGATTCCCCAACAGAGCCCAGGAGTCCGGATGA
>JBJHCB010000015.1:0-19646 GCA_050485805.1 Gemmatimonadota bacterium
CAGCTCCAGGGTCACCCCCTCCGCCAGCCAGGCCCCCAGGCTCTGCCCGGCGCTCCCGGCGAGCTTCACGTGGAGCGTCCCGTCAGGGAGCCCCCGCTCTCCGAAGCGCCGGGTGACCTCGTGGCTCAGGAGGGTCCCCACGGTGCGGTCCTGGTTCCCCACGGGGAGCTCCACCCGGAGGGGCTGGGCCTCCTCCAGGGCGCCCTCGGCCCGTCGGAGGATCTCCCGGTCCAGGACCAGGTCCAGCGCGGCGCGCCGGGCGACCGTGGCCTGCTCCCGGGCCTCCAGGCGGGCCGGCACGGCCGATCCTCCCTCCACCCTCCGGAGGATGGGGGAGAAGTCCACCTGGCTCGCCTTCCAGGGTCGCACACCGGAGACCATCCGGAGGCGGTCCGCCCGCCCCACCGCCTCCTCGATGCTCCGGAACCCCAGCGACGCCAGGTGCTCCCGGGCCTCCTCCGCCACCAGGAAGAGGTAGTTCAGGACGTGCTCCGGGGCGCCGGCGAAGCGCTTGCGGAGGACCGGGTCTTGGGTGCACACCCCCACGGGGCAGGTGTTCAGGTGGCACTTCCGCATCATGATGCACCCCATGGCGATGAGGGGTGCCGTGGCGAACCCGTAGGAATCGGCCCCCAGGAGGGCGGCCACCACCACGTCCCACCCGGTCCGGAGCAGGCCGTCCGTCTCCAGCAGGACCCCGTCCCGGAGCCCGTTCTCCGCCAGGACCTGACGGGCCTCGCTCAGCCCCAGCTCCCAGGGGAGGCCGGCATGCCGGACGCTGGTGAGGGGAGAGGCCCCCGTGCCGCCGTCATGGCCGGAGACGAGGATCCGGTCCGCCCCTGCCTTGGCCACTCCTGCGGCCACCGTTCCCACCCCGGCCTCGGAGACCAGCTTCACGCAGATCTCCGCCTCGGGGCTGGCGTTCCGGAGGTCGTAGATGAGCTGGGCCAGATCCTCGATGGAGTAGATGTCGTGGTGGGGAGGCGGGCTGATGAGCATGACCCCGGGGGTGGTCCCCCGGACCCGGGCGATCTCGGCACTCACCTTCCGTCCCGGGAGCTCCCCTCCCTCTCCGGGCTTGGCCCCCTGGGCCATCTTGATCTGGATCTGGTCGGCGTGGGCCAGGTACTCGATGCTCACCCCGAACCGCCCCGACGCGATCTGCCGGATGGCGGAGCGCCGGGAGTCCCCGTTGGGGAGGGGCGTGGCCCGGTCCGGATCCTCACCCCCTTCCCCGCTGTTGGAGCGGCCGCCCACCCGGTTCATGGCCACGGCGAGGGTCTCGTGGGCCTCCAGGGAGAGGGCGCCGTAGCTCATGGCCCCGGTGGCGAAGCGCTTCACGATCTCCGCGGCGGGCTCCACCTCCTCCAGGGGAACGGGTCCGTCCTCCGCCGGGACCAGCTCCAGGAGGGAGCGGAGGGTGGCCCGGGCCCCATCCTCCTCCCGGCAGCGCCGGGAGAACTCCTGGTAGGACTCCCGGCTGTTGGAGCGGGCGGCCCGTTGGAGGGAAGAGATGGCGTCGGGATTCCACTGCCGGGCCTCCCCGTCGGGCCGCCAGGCGAACTCGCCGTGGACCTCCAGGGTGGGAAGGGGAGCACCCCGCCCCCGGAACGCCTCCCGGTGACGGAGGATGGCCTCCTCCCCCAGCTCGGCGAGGCCCACACCCCCAACCCGGCTCACCGTACCTCTGAAACAGCGGAGGATGACCTCCTGCCCCAGTCCCAGCGCCTCGAAGATCTGGGCCCCCTTGTAGCTGGAGAGGGTGGAGATCCCCATCTTCGCCAGCACCTTCAGGATCCCCGCCTCGGCGGCCCGGATCCAGGCCTGGACCGCCAGCTCGGGGTCCGGTGCTCCGTCTCCGGAGAGTTCATCGGACGCATCCGCCTCCCCCGCCCACTCCTCCACCCGACCCCGGATGGCATCCAGGGCCAGCCAGGGGTGGATGGCGTCGGCGCCGTACCCCAGGAGAGCGCAGAGGTGGTGCACCTCCCGGGGCTCCCCCGTGTCCAGCACGAGGGCCGTCCGGGCCCGGAGCTCCACCCGGATGAGGTGATGATGGACCGCTCCCACCGCCAGGAGGGCGCTCACCGGCACCCGGTGACGGTTGGCGCCCCGGTCGGAGAGGACCAGGAAGGCCGCACCCTCCCGTACCGCCTCCTCCGCCTCGGCGCAGATCCGTTCCAGCGCCTCGGAGAGCCCCCCGGGGCCGTCCACCAGGGGGAAGGTGAGGTCCAGGGTCCGGGCCCTCCATCCGCGGCCCTCCATGTGCCGGAGGGCGTGGAGCTCCCGGGCCCGGAGGATGGGCGTGGGAAGGAGGAGCCGGTGCAGGTTCCGGGCTCCGGGCTCCAGGAGGTTCTCCTGGGGACCTACCGCGCAGGCCAGGGACATGACCACCCGCTCCCGGATGGAATCGATGGGGGGATTGGTCACCTGGGCGAACCGCTGCTTCAGGTAGTCGTAGGGGAGGCGGGCCCGGTCCGAGAGCAGGGCCAGGGCCTGGTCGTTCCCCATGGATCCGATGGGGTCCTTCCCCAGCCGCACCATGGGCTCCAGCAGGAAGTCCATCTGGCCCCGGGTGTACCCGAAGGCCCGCATCCGGGCGATGTGCTTGCGCCGGTTCCGGTGCCGGGGGGCGGACTCCGGTCGCGGAGGGGCCTCGGCCACCACGTCCGCCAGTCGGACCCGCTCCTCCTCCAACCACTCGCCCCAGGGCGCGGCGGCGGCCACCCGGCTCTTCACCTCCGCGTCCTCCACGATCCGACCCTCCTCCAGATCCAGGAGGAAGATCCGGCCGGGCTGCAGCCGCCCCTTCCGTACCACCTCGTCGGGGGGCACATCCACCACCCCCACCTCGCTGGCCAGGATCACCCGGTGGTCCCGGGTCACCCAGAAGCGGCTGGGGCGGAGGCCGTTGCGGTCCAGGATCCCGCCGGCGTAGCGCCCATCGGTGAAGAGGACCGAGGCCGGGCCGTCCCAGGGCTCCATGAGCATGGACTGGGCCTCGAAGAAGGCCCGCACCTCCGGAGACAGGTCGGGGTCGTTCTCCCAGGCCTGGGGAATCAGCCCCAGGAGGGCCTCCGGAAGGGAGCGGCCGGAGCGGACCAGGAGCTCCAGGACGTTGTCCAGCACCCCGGAGTCCGAGGTGGTGGAATCGATGACCGGGATGAGGGTCTGCAGGTCGTTGCCCAGCGCCCGGCTGGACAGGAGTGGCTCCCGCGCCCGCATCCAGTTCACGTTCCCCTGGAGGGTGTTGATCTCCCCGTTGTGGCCGAGCACGCGGAAGGGTTGGGATCTCCGCCAGGAGGGCATGGTGTTGGTGGAGAACCGGGTGTGGACCAGGGCCAGGGTGCTGGTGAAGCGGGGGTCCCGGAGATCCGGGTAGTAGCGCGGGAGCTGATCGGGGGTGAGCTGCCCCTTGTATACGATGGTGCGGGCGGAGAGGCTGCAGACGTGGAACTCCGTGTCCACGATCCCGAGCTGCCGGAGCTTTCGGGTGGCCACCCGGCGGACCAGGAAGAGCTCCCGCTCGAAGGTCTCCAGCTCCATCTCCCGGGAAGCCCCCACCACGATCTGCTCCACGAAGGGCTCCACCGCCCGGGCCGCCGCGCCCGGAACGGACCGATCCACCGGGACCTTCCGCCACCCCAGGAGTCGGTGCCCCTTCTCCTCCACCGCCTCCTCCAGCGCCTTGCGGCAGGCCAGGAGGGCCGCGGGATCCCGGGGAAGGAAGATCATCCCCACGCCGTACTGCCCCGGCTTCGGGATCTCCGTGCGGAGGGCCTGGTCCAGCTCGGGCCGCAGGAAGTCGTGGGGAAGGGCCAGGAGGAGGCCCGAACCGTCTCCCGTCCCCTCGTGCTCCCCGGCCCGGTGGCTCATCCGGCGCAGCGCCGTGAGGGCGTCGTCCACCAACCGGCGGGAAGGTCCGCCCTGGAGCTTCGCGATGAGCCCCACGCCACAGGCGTCCCGCTCCCCGGTGGGGGATTGGGCAGGCAGATCGGGGGTCCGGTGCTCCATGGGCAAACTCCTCGTCAGGATCGCTCCCCCCGGGTGGCGAGGGGCGGGGCGCCTCGGTGGACCGGAGGGAAGGGCTTCGGGTCGGGCCGGGCGTCAGGTGGCGACGCCCGCGGGAACAAGGGCCGGTTTGACCGCGTCGTAGGCTCTCAGGCTTTCCACCAGGGCCTCCAGGAGCGGGGAGAAGTCCCGGTCCCGGCGGTGCACCACCGCCAGCGGGCGGGCCAGCCCGGGGTTGAGGCCCACGGCCACCAGGGTGCCACGGGCCACCTCCTGCCCTGCGGTGCGCTCCGGAAGGAGGGCCACCGCGGAGGGGTCGATGAGGCTGGCCTTGATGCTGTCCACATTGTCGAAGGTCCGGGCCACCCGGGGCTGCACGCCGTGCCGGCGGAAGTAGGCCAGGATTCCCCGGGAGATGGGGAGCCGGGGGGAGAAGCCCACCAGGGGGACCTCCTCGAGATCCTCGGGCGTCACGAAGGGGCGCCGGGCAAAGGGATGGTCCGGGTGGCAGACCGCTGCCATGGGCTCCTCCTCCAGGGGGAGGGCGGCCAGGTCCGGCCACCGGTCCGGGTAGGAGAGAATGCCCACATCGCAGCGGTCCGAGCGGATGGCGTCGTACACCTCCTGCGGGTGGAGGAAGGTGATGTGCACCGAGGCCTCGGGGTGGGTGGCCTCCAGCTCCTCCTTGATCCCGCGCAGGAAGCCCTGGTCGACGGAGTAGATGGAGGCCACCTCCGCATGGCCGCGGAACCCCCGTCCCCCTCCGGCCACGCTCTGGATCAGCCGCTGGTACCGATCCAGGATCCGCCGGGCCCCCTGGTAGTAGGTCCGGCCGGCCACCGTGAGGCGGAGGGGGCGGGTGGAGCGATCGATGAGTTGCACCCCCAGCTCCTCCTCCAGCTTCCGGATGCGTTGGGAGGCGGCGGGCTGCGTGATCCCGCTCCGGCTGGCTCCCTGGGAGAAGCTCCGGTGGCGGGCCACGTTGCAGAACAGTTCGAGGGCGTCCATGCACATGGCTCGCAGGCTACATCATCATGCGTAGTGATGTCAACAATTCCTATCATCACAGATACTAATACTATTTCCCCACACAGAGGAAACCCTTATAGGACGGGGACTCACGCCCGCCAGGCCCTTCGTTGAGGCCCGGCCCCGGGGCGAACCTCATCGCCAGTGCCAGCGAAATTCCGCCAGCCGTGTCGGTTTCACGGACGGCACTGGGTTTTCATGCGGCTTGGGGTCCGCCTCGGGTCACCCGTGCGAAGGGGGCCTTGAGGTGGGGTGGGGATGCCCTCCCCCCACCCACCTCCAGGCCCCCGTGGACCACCGCCCCCGCAGGAGGATGGACTCCGGCCGCCCCTCAGGGAGGCGGGGTGTGCATCAGTGCCGGAACAGCCGACGTCCCGTGAAGATCATGGTGAGGCCGTGCTCGTTCGCCGCCTGGACCACCTCGTCGTCCCGCATGGACCCCCCGGGCTGGATGATGGCCCGGACCCCCGCCTCGGCGGCGGTATCCACCCCATCCCGGAAGGGGAAGAAGGCGTCGGAGGCCAGGGCGCACCCCTCCAGCTCCAAGCCGGCCTCCCTCGCCTTCTGGACCGCAAGCCTGGACGAATCCACCCGGGACATCTGCCCGGCCCCGATCCCCAGGGTGGCCCCGCCGGCGGCCAGGAGGATGGCGTTGGACTTGACTCCGAAGACGGCGGCCCAGGCGAAGGCCAGGTCCGCCTGCTCCTCCGGCTCGGGCTGTCGCTCCGTCACCACCCGCCAGTCCGGATCCTGGACCCCGAAGAAGGGCGGGGCCGGGGGCGCCTGGGCCAGGAGGCCGCCGTGGATCCCCCGCAGGACCAGGGCCTCCGGGATGTGCCCGTGGGCGGCGAGGAACCGGGCCGCCCTCCGGGCGTCGTCACCGATCCCCGGGCCCTCCTCGAAGGCGTCCAGCGCCTTCCTCCGCAGGGGGATGGCGCCCATGGGCACCTCCCCGTCGGGGAGGGTCAGGATCCGCACGTTCTTCTTGCGGGTGAGGATCTCCAGGGCCTCGTCGGAGAAGCCGGGGGCCACCAGGCACTCCACGAAGAGCTCCCCCATGCGCTCCGCCGCCTCGGCGTCCACCTCCCGGTTCACGGCGATGACGGACCCGAAGGCGCTCACCGGGTCGGTGCGGAGGGCCCTGGCGTAGGCATCGGCCACCGTCTCCCCCACGGCCAGCCCACAGGGCGTGGTGTGCTTCACGATGCAGACGGCAGCCCGGGGAGAGAGGGCGAAGGGGGCCAGGGAGAGGAGGGCCCCGTCCAGGTCCAGGAGATTGTTGTATGAGAGCGCCTTCCCGTGGTGCTGTCGGAGAGCGGCGATCCCGGCCCCCTCCACCCCCGCCGGGGCGTAGAAGGCGGCGGCCTGGTCGGGGTTCTCCCCGTACCGGAGCGCCTCCACCCGGGACCACGACCGGGTCAGGACCGACGGGAGGGGGTCGTCGTGGTCCAGGTAGGCCGCCACCGCCGCATCGTACCCGGCCACGTGATGGAACACCTTCGCCGCCAGCTCGCGACGGAACGAAGGGGCATCTGCGCTCCCTCCCTCCAGCGCCTCCAGGACCCGGGGGTAGTCGGCGGGGTCCACGACCACGTGGACGTGGGCGTGGTTCTTCGCCGCGGCCCGGAGCATGGTGGGTCCCCCGATGTCCACCTGCTCCATGGCCTCCGGGGTGGTGACGTCCCCCCGGGCCACCGTCTCCCGGAAGGGGTAGAGGTTCACCGCCACCACGTCGATGAGGTGGTACCCGTGGGCCGACAGGGCGTCCAGATCCTCCGCGATCTCTCGCCGGGCCAGGAGGGGACCGTGGATGGCGGGATGCAGGGTCTTCACCCGTCCGTCCATGATCTCCGGGTGGCCGGTGACGTCGGAGACGGAGGTGACGGGGAGCCCGGCGTCCCGGAGGCGGCGGGCCGTCCCGCCGGTGGAGAGGAGCTGGAACCCCCGGTCCACCAGGGATCGGGCGAAGTCCTCGATGCCGGTCTTGTCGGAGACGCTGAGGAGGGCACGGCGTGGCGTGGTCATTGGAACCGCAGGGTTGGTGGGAACGGACTTGGGATCAGAGGGCGTCGGGGCTCCCCGCCTCCGGGGGCCAGGTCAGGGGATCCGGGGCCCGACCCTCGACCAGGGCCCGGACCAGGTGGTCCACCAGTCGGCCGTAGAGGCGATGCTCCACCTCCAGCACCCGGGCCGCCAGGCGGTCGGGGTCGTCACCGGGGGCCACGGGAACGGGCCATTGGGCCAGGATCCGGCCCCGGTCGTACTCCTCGTCCACCAGGTGTACCGTGACCCCGGTCACCCGCACCCCCTGCTCCAGGACGGCTTCGTGGATCCTCCGGCCGTACATCCCCTTGCCTCCGAAGGCGGGGAGGAGGGAGGGGTGGATGTTCAGGATCCGGCCCCGGAAGGCCCGCACCACCTGCGGCGGGATGAGCCGGAGATACCCCGCCAGGACGATGAGCTGGACTCCGGCCGATTCCAGCGCGGAAAGGAGTTCGCCGGCCACCTCTCCGGAATCGCGCCCCGCCACCGGGACGACGCGGGAGGGGATCCCCGCCGCCTGCGCCCGGTTCAGGGCCCCGATTCCCGGACGGTCGGCGATGACCAGGGCCGGCCGCCAGAGCGCGTCCCCCGGCGCCGCCCCGCGGTGATGGTCGAGGAGGGCCTGCAGGTTGGACCCCCCACCCGACGCGAAGACGGCCACGTCCAGGGGGTGGGAGTGGGATCCCCGCCCGGCGAGGGGGTGCGAACCCCGCCCCGGGTCGACGGTCACGCGAAGAGCCCCTCGTCTCCCCGGGTCTGGGGGATGAGGAAGGGATTGCCCATCCGTTCCTCGTCCACGGTGGTGTCCGGACCGTGCCCGGTGAGCAGGCGGGTCGGGCCGGGAAGGGTGAGGATCTCGCGACGGATGGAGCGGATGAGCTCCTGGAAATCCCCTCCGGGCAGGTCGGTCCGCCCGATGGAGCGATGGAAGATGACGTCCCCCACCAGGGCCACCTCCTCCTCCGGGACGTGGAAGACCACGTGCCCGGGGGCATGGCCCGGCGCGAAGAGGACCTGGAGCTCCACCTCCCCCACGGGGAGGGCCGTCCCGGGCACGATGTCCCGGTCCACCGGTGGGAGCTCTCCCCTGAGCTCATACCCGAAGGCCTGGGCCTGGGCGGCGGCGCGGTCGTAGAGGAAGCGGTCCGCGGGATGGAGGAAGATGGGGGCGTCGGTGACCCCGCGGATGGCCGGGATCCCCTCCACGTGGTCCAGGTGGGCGTGGGTCAGGTAGATGGCCTCCACCTGGAGCCCCCCGTCCCGGATGGTGGCGGCCATCCGGTCGGCGGCATGCCCCGGGTCCACCACCGCCACCCGGCCGGAGGCGAGGCACTCCAGGAGATAGCCGTTCTCCTGGAACGGCCCCCCGGTGAAGCGACGGATCCGGAGCCCCGTGGCGGGGACGGCCTCGCTCATCCGCAGCCGCATCCCTTCGGCCGGACCCCGGCGAGCTCCAGCTCCTCCTCTTCGGCCGAAGGGGCGGTCCATCCGCCGGAGAGCTCCAGCATCCGCTGCAGGGACCGCTCGGCCCGGGAGCGGACTCCCTCGTGGAGGGTGATCTCGTGGCGCCTGTGGTCCAGGGACCAGGCCAGCTTGGCCAGGGTGTTGAGCTTCATGTTGCCGCAGACGGCGGCCCCGGAGAGGGGGATGAAGGTCTTCCCCGGGTACCGGACCCGGAGCTGGTCCACGAGCCCCCGCTCCGTCCCCAGGATGAGGGCGTCGTGGGTCTCGGCCATCCGTACCATCCCCCCGGTGGAGGTCACCTCGTCGGCCTGGGCCAGGAGGTCCGCCCGGGCCTCGGGGTGGATCACCACCTTGGCCTCGGGGTGGGCCTTCCGGGCCCGGTCCAGCTCCTCCAGCACCAGGTCGTCGTGGACGTAGCAGTAGCCGTCCCACGCAATGATGTTCTCCCGCCCGGTCTTCTCCTGGACGTAGCGGGCCAGGTTCCGGTCGGGGACGAACAGGATGGTCCGGTCCTCGGGGATGGACTCCACCACCTGCACCGCGTTGGAGGAGGTGCAGCAGATGTCCGCTTCCGCCTTCACCTCGGCGGTGGAGTTCACGTACGCCACCACTGCGGCCCCGGGGTGCTCCGACTTCAGCTTCCGGAGGGCCTCGCCGGTGACGAAGTCGGCCATGGGACACCCGGCCCGGGGATCGGGCATGAGGACGGTCTTGGCGGGGGAGAGGACCTTTGCGGTCTCCGCCATGAAGTGGACCCCGCAGAAGACGATGACCCGGGCTTCGGTGGCGGCGGCCTCCTGGGAGAGCGCCAGGGAGTCGCCCAGGAAGTCGCTCACCTCCTGGATCTCCACGCGCTGGTAGTTGTGCCCCAGGATCACCGCGTCCAGCTCCCGTTTCCGGGCCAGGACCCGTTGGGCCAGCTCCTCGCGGGAGAGGCCTGCGTAGTCCAGGGGAAGGGGGAGGGCATTCGGGGCCCGGCCCGTGGCCGAGCCGGAGGGGGTCGGGGTGCGAAGCTGGGTCAGTGCCATGGGCCTTGGGCCGGAGCCCGGGTTCCGGACGAGTCCGGTTGAAAAGAGGGGGCGGACCGCCGGAGGAGGACCCCCTGCAGACCGCCCCGCCCCGCCGCAGCGAGCACGATCAAATGGTGAAGGAGCTCCCGCAGCCGCAGCCTCCCGCAGCCACCGGGTTCTTGAAGGTGAATCCGGAGCCCATCATGGTGGTGACGTAGTCGATCTCCACCCCCTCCAGATACTGGGCGCTGAAGGGATCCACGAAGACCCGGATCCCGGCCTTCACGTCCAGGATCTCGTCGTCCTCCTCGGGCCGATCCTCGATGTTCAGCCCGTACTGGAAACCCGAACATCCCCCGGGAAGGACCGCCACCCGGAGTCCCGCCCCCTCCCCGGCCCCGTGCTCCTCCATGAAGCCCTGGACCTTGGAGATGGCCGTCTCGCTCAGCTGGATCTGCATTGCCGCTCCTGCCTCCTGCATCGGTGGACTCCCCGTTTCGACCCTTTCGTCGCAACCGCCTTGTCTACCCCCCTCCGACCCGGGAGGTTCACCCCGGCAGGCCGATGGCGCGGGGGATTCCGCAGCGGGCGCGACGTACACCCGGAAGGTGCATGAGGAACGTTAGGAGGGGCTCCCGGAAGGGTCAAGACGGGGCCGGGCCGGGCCCGGGTGCCCGGGACGCGCCTTGACCCGGCCGGAGCGGGTGGACCTATTCCGAGAAGCCCCCTCCAGGAACCCTCGGCCCCCGGAGCGCCCATGCGTGTCCACCTCCCCCTTTCCATGCTCCCGCTCCTGGTCCTCCCCTTCGCACCCTGGGCCCCCACCGCGCTTCTCGCCCAGGGGCCCCTCCTCCTCTCCTTCCACGGGGGCGGCGCCTTCCCCATGGGAGAGGTGGCCCAGGCCCACGACGCCGGATTCGGCCTGGGGGCGGGACTGGCCCTGGAGCTGTCCCCGCGGCTGGAGGTGGAAGGCGCCCTCCACCTGCACCGGTTGGGGAGGAACGACGAGGCCACCCTGGACCGGGTGGGGTGGGCCGGCCCGGCGGAGCACGCCCGGTTCCGCGCCGGGGGAGGATATCTGGACGGGGGACACCGGACCCTGGCGGGGGGAAGCGTGCACCTCCGGTTCCTCCCGGTACCCCCCGGCGGGAAGGTGAACCCCTTCGTCCAGGTGGGGGTGGGGCTGGCCCGGGAGTCCCTGGCGGAGGTGGACACCCACTTCATCGGGGAATGGGAGCACTTCGACGGGACCGCGGGCACCGGGATCATCGGCTCCGTGGGGGCGGGTCTCCGGGTCGGCCTGGGGACCATGGTGGACCTTGTGGCCATGGGCGCCGTGGTGGCTTCGGGGGTGGAAGGGGACCGGACGGCCCTGTTGCCCCTCCAGGTGGGTCTGGCCATCCGCCTGGGGGAAGCGGAGCGGTGAGATGAGGGGATCGGAGGAGGGTCGATCCGGTCCGGAGGGTGACCCCGGAACGGCGGCGCCACCGGGCCCGCCGGAACGGACCGGGGTGAGGGCGGAGGCCTTCCGGGAGGCCCTCGCCCTCTGGGCGGCGGGCGTCACCGTGGTGGCGGTCCGGGAGGAGGATGGCCGGATCCATGCCACCACCGTGAGTTCGTTTGCCTCCCTCTCCGCGGAGCCCCCCCGGATCCTGGTGTCCCTGGGGCCCTCCGCCCAGGTACTCCCCTTCCTCGACCCCGGGGGGCGCTTCGTGGTGAACCTGCTGTCCCAGGAGCAGCGTCGGCTGGCGGCGGTGTTCGCCGACCCCTTTCCCGTGGGCCCTTCCCCCTTCCCCGCCGCGGGGGATCCCGTCATGGAGGGGGTCCTGGTGGCGCTGGTGTGCCAGGTGGAGGCGGTCCTGCCGGTGGACGGCGTCCGCCTGGTGGTGGGACGGGTGGTCTCCACCGGGGCCGGAACCGGGACGGACCCCCTCCTCCGGTTCGGCAGGAGCTACCGGGGGCTCGCGCCGGAGGGGTGAATCCCGCCCCCGCAGGGGGGACGGGGGGAACCGGCGAGGGAGGGACCGGGTTGGACAGGAAAGGGTTTCCCCAATCCGGGCACGGGCCCGAGGAGGCGTGACATGTCGAGGGTGCTTCGCCGGTCCCCGGTCCTCCCCCCGCTCCTGCGTCTCGCCCTGCCGCTGGTGGCGGGGCTGCTCGTGGCCGCCCCCGGAACGGCCCAGCTTCCCGGTGACGGCGATCCCCGCCAGGGGCCCTTCCACGGAGTGGTGGTGGACGAGGCCTCGGGAACCCCGGTGGAGGGGGCCCAGGTGTATCTGCCCGAGGAGGGGATCGGGTATCTGACCCGGTCGGACGGCAGCTTCCGCATCCCGGAGATCCGGGGGGGAAGCCTGCAGGTGGAGGTACGCCGCATCGGCTACGCCCCCATGGACCTCTGGATGGACTTCGAGCCCCCCTTCCATCCCCTGGAGATCCGGCTGGTCCCGGACCCCCTCCTCCTGGAAGGGTTCGAGGTGGTGACGGACCGCTTCGAGCGGCGGCGACGGGCCGTGGCCACCTCCTCCCGGGTCTTCGGAGAGTCCCGGCTCCTCACCTCCGCCGCCCTGGATGCCGCGGATCTGGTCCGGAGGGAGATGGGGGTCATCCTGGGGCCCTGCCCCCGGCAGGTCCGTTCCTCCTGGTGCGTGGTCTCCCGGGGCCGCGCCACCCCGCCCTCGGTCTACATCGATGAGGCCCCGGCCATCGGCGGGATGGATCAACTGGCCATGTACCGGCCCCACGAGCTCTACATGGTGGAGGTCTTCGGGGGCGGGCGGCACATCCGGGCCTACACCCACCGATTCATGGAATGGGCCGCCAGGGCGCGCCTCGCGCCCATCCCCCTGTTCTGAGGCCCCGGGCCCGGACCCTCACCCCCCCATCACCACCCCCTCCCGGCGGGGATCGGCGCCGCCGAAGAGCCCCTCGGGGATGCGCTGGATGCCCTGGAGCCCGCTGGTCAGATCGCCCTCCTGGATCTGATGACCCCGCTCCCGGAGCCCCTGGAGGACCCGCTCCGGGAATCGCCCCGTCTCCAGGGTGGAGTGTCCGTTCAGGTTGGTGAAGTTGGGAAGGTCGATGGCCTCCTGGGCGTTCAGATCCCACACCAGCATCCCCAGCAGGGCCTTCGCCGTGTAGTGGATGATGGCGGCGCCGCCCGGAGAGCCCAGGCTGGCCACGAAGTCCCCGGTCTCGCCATGGAAGACCAGGGTGGGGGTCATGCTCGACCGGGGGCGTTTCCCCGGCTCCACGCGATTGGCGATGGGAAGTCCGTCGCCATCCCGGGGCTCCAGGGAGAAGTCGGTGAGCTCGTTGTTCAGGTGGAAACCCCCGGCCAGACCGGTCCCGCCGTCGGACATGATCCGGCTTCCGAAGCCCGACTCGATGGTGGTGGTCATGGCGACGGCCCGCCCTTCCCGGTCCACGATGCTGATGTGGCTGGTCCCCCCCTCGGGCTGCGTGGCCTGGGCGCCGGCGGCCGCCGGGACCGTTCCGGGGTCCCCGGCCTCCGCCGTCCCCATGCTCCTCTCCCCCACCCGTTCGGCCCGGGACGCCAGGTAGCCCGGATCCAGCAGGCTCTCCCACCCGTCCCCGGGAGGAGCCACGAAGGCCGGATCCCCCACGTACCGGTTCCGGTCGGCGAAGGCCAGCTTCGAGGCCTCCAGGTAGAGGTGGAGCCACTCCCCCGACGGGACCCCGTCCTCCAGGGGCTGCTCCGGGGCCTCCAACGCCTCCAGGATCCCCAGGATCTGGAGGGCGGTGAGGTGGCCGGAGGAGGGGGGCGGGAAGCCGCACACCCGGAAGCCCCGCCACGGGGTGCAGATGGATTCCCGCCGGAAGTCCTGCCCCGGGTACGTGGCCAGGTCTTCCACGGCCAGTGTCCCCGGGCGCGGGTGGTTCCGGACCCGGGCCACCATGTCCTCCGCCGCGGCGCCCTGGTAGAAGGCGTCGATCCCCTCCTCGGCCACCCGCCGGAGGACCTCCGCCAGCGCCGGATTCCGGAGGAGGTGCCCCACGGGATGGGCCTGGCCGGCCTCGTCGTAGTAGAGGGCCCGGGCGATGGCGTCCTCCCGGAGGGACGCGTCCGCCTCCAGGAGCCCGTGGAGGCGGGGGCTCACCAGGAAGCCCTCCGACGCCAGGGTGATGGCGGGCGTGAAGAGCTCCCGCCAGGGGAGGCGGCCGTGTTCCTCGTGGGCCACCTGGAGCATGGCCAGCGTCCCGGGCACCCCCACCGAGAGCCCGCTCCGCACCGCCTGGGCGAAGGGGAGGGGCCGGCCGTCGGCGTCCAGGAAGAGCGCCTCGTCGGCGGCGGCGGGGGCGGTCTCGCGGCCGTCGTAGGCCGCCAGCTCCCCGCCGTCCCAGTGGAGGAGGAAGGCCCCCCCGCCGATCCCGCTGGACTGGGGCTCCACCAGAGTCAGGACCATCTGGACGGCGATGGCGGCGTCCACCGCCGTCCCACCGGCAGAAAGGACCTGGAACCCGGCGTCGGTGGCCAGGGGGTTGGCGGCGGCCACCGCGAACTCCGGAAAGGCCCACCCGGGCTTCTCCTCGTACCCCGTGGCCATCTCGGGCTGCTCGGGAACGGCATACGCGAGGGGAGGGGGCGCCGTGTCCGGTTCCTGGCAGCCCAGGGGCGCCAGGGGGAGGAGGAGGGCCGGGAGGAGCAGGCGGAAGCGGAGCATGGCGGGCCGACGGGCTAGGGGAAGCGGGCAGGTCGAGGAAGGCCGGACGCAGTGGGCCGGGGGGCGTGCCTGGCGCCGAGGCCCGGCGCTGGGGCCCGGCGCTGGGGAAGGTGCCCTCGGGGGGCCGGGCGCGGCAAGCCGGGCCTGAGCGGGGTGGGAGGCCCCGGGGCCCCCCGCATCCGCTGGGGTCCCCCCATCGTCTGGGCTCCCCGCCGCGGGACGGGGGTAGGGGCGTTCCCGGCGTCGTCCAGGATCCGATCCTGTCCTCCCTTCCCCTTCTCCCCCCTCGGCCCGTGGCCCCCTCCACCCCCTCCCCCCGTCGAAGGCTCCTGGCCTGGGGAGCCCACGGACTCACCTCCCTGGGGTTGGTCCTGGCGGCGGGGATGGCGGTCCTCATCGTGGAGGGGAGCGAGGGGTCCCTCCGCCTGGCCCTCCTTCTCATGGCGGCGGCCATCCTCCTGGATGCGGTGGACGGGCCCCTGGCCCGGGGGGTGGGGGTCGGGGACGCCCTCCCCCAGGTGGACGGAAGGCGCCTGGACGACCTCATCGACTTCCACACCTTCACCTCCCTCCCCCTCCTCCTGGTGTGGCGCACCGGGCTCCTTCCGGGGGGCTGGGGGTGGCTCCTCCTCCTCCCCCTCCTGGCCAGCGCCTACGGCTTCTCCCGGACCGAGGCCAAGACCGGCGACGGGTACTTCCTGGGCTTCCCCTCGTACTGGAACGTGGTGGCCTTCTATCTCTGGTCCCTCCGCCCGGGGCCCGGGGCCACGGCCCTCGTTCTGGTGGGGTTCTCCGCCCTGACCCTCCTCCCCTGGCGCTACCTGAAGCCCGGGGTCCGGGACCGGGTGGAGGTGGCGGCCCTGGTCCTGGGCGGGGTCTGGGGCCTGGTCGTCGTGGGGGTCCTCACCGGGGTGCTGGCGGGAGACGCCTGGGTCCTGGCCTCCCTGGCCTATCCCTGTTGGTACCTGGGGGCCTCGTGGAGCGTGGAGCTCCGGGCCCGCCGAGGGGGGTGAGCCCTCCCGGGGGGGCGGGCTTCCGGGGGCGGGGCTCCGGGGCCTAGGATGGAGGCTCCACCCCCCGAACCCGTGGCCGTCCCGGTGGGGACGGGCCGCGGATGCACCGCCGGCGGTGGCCGAGCTCCCACCACGTGCTCCCCTGGCCATCCGGGACGTGACCGTGGTCTCCACCCGGGCCGAGGAGGTGGTGCCCGGACAGACGGTGCTGGTCCGTGAGGGCTTCATCGCCGCCGTGGGCCCGGCGGATCAGGTGGGGATCCCCGAGGACGCCCAGGTGGTGGAGGGGGCGGGACACTACCTCCTGCCCGGGATGGCGGAGATGCATGGACACCTTCCCGGGGGCGGGGCGGATCCCGCCACGGTGGAGCGGATCCTCTTCCTCTACGTGGCCAACGGCGTGACCCTGGTCCGGGGGATGCAGGGGCACCCCGACCAGTTGGAGATCCGGGACCGGGTGGCCCGGGGCGAGCTCCTGGGGTCCCGCGTCCTGGTGAGCAGTCCGGCCCAGGGATGGGGGAACACCCCCTCGGCCGAGGAGGCGCCGTCCCGGGTGCGGGAGTACACCGGTGCGGGCTATGATCTCCTGAAGATCGGGGAGGACCTCTCGCCGGAGGCTTACCGGGTCCTGGTGGAGACGGCCCGGGAGGAGGGGCTCCCGGTGGCGGGGCACGTCCCCGACGAGGTGGGCCTCCAGGGGGTCCTGGACGCCGGGCAGGTCACCATCGACCACCTGGACAACTACGTGGAGGAACTGATCCCCCGGGAGGACCGAGGCGACCTGGCCCCCCTCTGGGGCGTGGCCGAAGCCGCCCACCTGGCGGAGGAGGAGCGGATCCCGGAGCTGGTGGCGGCCACCGTGGAGGCGGGGACGGCGCAGGTCCCCACCATGGTCCTGTGGGAGATCTTCTTCGGGAACCGGTCCGGGGAGGAGCTCCGGGAGACCTTCCCCGAGGTCCGGTACATGCCCCGGGCCACCGTGGACGGCTGGGTGGAGGCGCTGGGGTCCCGCCACGAGGCCATCGGCGACCCCGAGGGGGCGGCCCGGGTGGTGGAGCTCCGGCGTCAGGTGTTCCGGGCCCTCCACCAGGGAGGGGCCGAGTTCCTCCTGGGTACCGATTCCCCCCAGCTCTTCAGCGTCCCCGGGTTCGCCAACCACCGGGAGATGGCCCTCTGGGTGGAGCTCGGGATGTCCCCCTGGGAGGTGATCCGGGCGGGGAGCCTGGGGGTGGCGGAGCACCTGGACGAGGCCGACGCCTTCGGGGCCGTGGAGGAGGGAATGCGGGCCGACCTCCTCCTGGTGGAGGGGAACCCCCTGGAGGATATCCATCGGGTGGGGGAACCCGCCGGGGTCGTGGGGGATGGCCGATGGCTCTCGGGGGAGGAGATCCGGCGGAGGCTGGCGGCGTGGGCCTGGTAGGGGGCGCGGTGGGTGGCCCACCCTCACCGGTCCTCGAGGACCCCTTCGAAGAAGGCCACCAGCTCGGAGGCGACGGCGTGGGGATGGGTGTGGGGTCCGTAGTGCCCGGCCCCGTCCACCGCACCCAGGCGGGCGTCGGGGAGCGCGTCCGCCACGTAGCGGGAGAAGCCCACGTTCAGGGGATGCGAGCGGGCCCCGTGGAGCACGAGGACCGGAACGGTCGTTTGCGCGAGGGCGGCGGGATCGGCGGCGTCGGGCTGTGGTGCTTCTTCGTCCGGTCCGCCCGACCCGGCGATCCGGGCCACTGCCTCCAGTTCGTCGAGAAACGGCCCGATATTGGGGCGGGCCGCACTCCAGAAGGCGAAGGTGGCCCCGTCGGCCATGTCCTCGGGGGTGTAGAAGCCGTGCTCGGCCATCCGCTCGACGAAGGTGCGGGCCGCCTCCCCCGGTCGGTCCCGTGCGTGGAGGTCCCCCACCTCCTCCAGGACGGCCTCGAGCCGGTCCATGTCCGCCCCACTCCCCACGCCTGTGGGTAGGGGGTCGTAGGTGGCCGCTGCATGGATGGGTGACGCGGGATCCTGGGCTGCGAAGAGTCCCCAGGCCCCCCCGATGAAGCTCCCCCACTCGGCCAGGAGGATCGGTCCATCCATCCCTTCGGTGTACGCCTGCACGTCTTCCACCATGCGGGCAGGGGAGTGGTCCGGGTGATCGCCACTCAATCCCCGGCCGCGCGGGTCGAGGAGGTGGCACTCGAAGTGCCGGCTGAGGTGCGGGAGCAGGGGACGCCAGGTGGTCCCTGAATCCCCCGGCCCCGCAGGAGGGAGCACGAGGGGGGGACCCGACCCCTGCACCCGTCCGGTGATGGGCGTCCCGTCCTTGGAGGTGGCGGTGCGGATTCGGACCTGGCTCATGGTTACTCCCGCGCGGAACCCTAGATAGTACGACCGTGCTATCTAAAAACTGCACGACCGTGTTATCTTTGTCAACCATGACCGCGACCGATGAGAAGGGAGGGCTCCGGGAGTCCGCCCGGCCCCATGCGCCCGATCGGCCACCCCGCCGCTCCGACGGGGAGGAGACCTACGGCCGGATCCTGGAGGCAGCGATGCGACTGGCCTCCATCGAGGGACTGGGGAGCCTGACCATCGGCCGGTTGGCCCGGGAGCTCGATCTGAGCAAGAGCGGGGTCTTCGCCCACTTCCGCTCGAAGCGTCGGTTGCACGAGGAGACCATCGCCGCCGCCGGCCGGGTCTTCGAGCGCGAGGTCCTGGGCCCCGGCCTCTCCGCCCCCGACGGGCTCGCCCGTGTCCAGGCGCTCTGCGACGCCTACCTCTCCTACGTCGAACGAAGGGTCTTCCCCGGGGGATGCTTCTTTGCCCACCTCCTGGCCGAGTTCGACGCCCAGGGGGGGGCGATCCATGACCGGGTCGTGGAGATCCAACGGGGATGGATGGGACTCCTGGAGGGGCGGATCGAGATCGCCAAGGAGAAGGGCGAGCTCGGTGCGGCCACCGACGCCGGGCAGCTCGCGTTCGAGCTCTACGCCGCCCTGGAGCTGGCCAACTACCTCTCGACCCTCAACCGCGACCCCTCCCTGGTGGAGCGGGGTCGGACCGCGGTCCAGCGGGCCCTGGGTGCGAGGCTCGGCCCCGGGATCCGGGCGCGCCCCGGGTGAGCCCTCCGCCGGGTCCCCAGGTGAGGGAGCCCTCCTGCCCACCCCAGATGCCGGGGGGATCCGGCCGGCTTGCCCCACTCCCCGGATCCCGGGTACGATCCGCCCATGGCCAGATTCCAGCGCATTCCCCCCGCTCCCGACCTGCTCGCCCTGGATCCCCGCGTCTCCCCCGGGGAGGTACGGGAACTGGCGCACCGCCTCCGTTCCCAGGCCCTCCGGTGGGGATGGGTGGAGCTCGTGTCCGCCGCCCGCACCCTGGAACGGAAGGCGCTCGCACCCGAGGGAAGGGAGGCCCTGGACCGGGTGCGCGCCCTCCTCGCCGGGCCCCCTCCCCCGCCTCCCGTCGTGGCCCACCTGGGGGTCCACCCGCTCCCTCCCCTCCCCGGGATCCCCGTGGTCCGGGTGGAGAGCGGCGAAGCCCTCCTGGCCCTCCTGAACCGCGAACCGGTGGGGCTCCTCCTCCTCGAGGTGATCCTCCCCCTGGAGGACGGCCGCACGATCCTGGCCGGGATCCGGGAGCACCCCCTCCACAGTGACCTTCCCGTCCTGGCGCTGGAGTATGTGGGGGACGCCGCGGTCCCCGACCTCCTCATGCTGGGGGTGGGGGATGTCCTCACCGAGCCGGTGGAGGGGGAGGCCATCCTCCGGGAGATCCGCCGGCGCTTCCCCCTGGACGAGACCCCCCTCCCGGAGGTACGTCCCCGCCACCCGCCGGGGCTCCTGACCCGGGCGGAATTCCGCCGCCGGACCGCCAGGGCGGGGGCGGCCCCGGAGGCGGGGGAGCGCCGGGAACCGCTCACCCTGGGACGGCTCTCCCTGGATCGCTTCAGCAGCCTCCTGGAAGCACGGGGTACGGCCGGGATGATGACCTTCCTGGAGGCCCTCGCCCGGGAGGCCGTTCCCACCTTCGACGGCCTCCCCACGACCCTCTGGGAGACGGGGTCCTTCATGACCCTCCTTCCGGATTCCCCGGAGGGAGCCCGGGACCGACTGGACGGGGTCCGGGAGGCCCTGTCCGCCCGATCCATCGCCGGGGTGCAGCCCACCCTTTCCGGGGCCGTGGTCCCCTTGGATCCGGATCCCGATCTGGACCGCGCAATCCTGGCCGCGCGGCAGGCCATCTTCGAGGTCCGGATGGCGGGAGGGGGAGCCGTGGTGATCCCGGGAGGAGCAGGGCCCACCGAGCTCCCCCCCCGGCCCCCCACCCACCTCCTGGTGGTGGCCGTCGACGACATCACTGACACGATCGTCCGCCACCGGTTAGAACGGGTGGGTTTCGATGTACGGCACCTCCGGAAC
>JBJHCB010000016.1:0-5904 GCA_050485805.1 Gemmatimonadota bacterium
TAGGTGAAGTAGTCCCCCACGTAGGACACCGCCGACCCCGACAGGACCCCTCCGGCGACGCCGGCCAGGATCCGCACCACCAGGAAGGAGACGTACCCCGCCACCAGGACGTGGGCCGCCAGCGCCAGGGTCATGATCCCGGACCCCAGCAGGAGGATGCGGCGCCGGCCGATGCGATCGGAGAAAGGCCCCGAGACGATGGCGAAGACACCCACCATGATGGAATAGGCCGAGACCAGGGTCCCCAGGAGGGCCTCGGTGATGCCGAGCTCCGTCCCCACCAGGGGAAGGATAGGGGCGATGATCATGATCTGGCTGCTCGCCGAGAAGACGAGGAGCCAGAGGGTGAAGACCACCAGCAGGGGATGGGCCCGGGGAACGTTCACGAGGGGGCGACCTGCGGGTTCGGTGATCCGGTCCCGCGGGGGCCGGGCGGCGCGCCGCTCACCGGGGGAGGCGGGAGGTCGGTGGACGTCGGCGCCGGCGGGCGCCCCATGCGCCGGGGGTCACTGCCCAGGGGAGGTGTCCCGGTGCACGACATAGGGGTTTCGCTGGTCCGTGGGATAGACCACCGTCCGGAGGAGGTTCACGTGCTCCGGGGCCCCGGCCACGTAGCAGACCACGTCGGCCACGTCCTCGGCGGTGAGGGGGGTGAGGCCCCGGTACACCCGGGCCGCCCGTTCCTCGTCGCCGTGGAAGCGCACGCGGGAGAACTCCGTCTCCACCATCCCGGGGTCCACGGAAGAGATGCGCACACGGGTTCCCACCAGGTCCAGGTTCATCCCCTGGGTCAGGGCCCGTACCGCGAACTTCGTGGCGTTGTACACGTTCCCCCCGGGATAGACCGTGTCTCCCGCCGTGCTTCCCAGGTGGATGACGTGACCGGAGTTCCGCTCCACCATGTGGGGGAGTACCGCCCGGCTCATGTAGAGCAGCCCCTTCACGTTCGTGTCGATCATCTCCTCCCAGTCCTCCACCCGGCCCTGGTGGAGGGGCTCCAGGCCCCGGGAGAGGCCGGCATTGTTCACCAGGATGTCGGGCACCCGGTGGTGGGCCACGAGGCGGGCCACGTAGCGCTCCACCCCGTCCCGATCCCGGACGTCCAGCTCCTGGAGGTCCACCTCCAGGGATGGGCCGTGGGCCTCCAGGAGCTCGTCCCGCAGGGCCTCCAGCCGGGAGGAGCGCCGCGCCGCGAGGAGGAGTCGACTCCCCCGCCCGGCGAAGGCCCGGGCGCAGGCGGCTCCGATCCCGGCCGAGGCGCCGGTGATGAGGACCCTCTTCCCTTCCAGCCGATTCAACGAAATCCTCCTGAACATGGTCTGACCTGGGAGGGAGGGGGTGGCCCCCCACTCCGGACGGACCGGGGTCGGAGTCCGTCGGACGTTGGGGGGGGTCGCCCTCCACGGGCGGGAAACCTACGTTGAACCGCTCCCCTTCGCACATCATCGGATCTCGGCCCCGGAACCAGGACACCCAGCGGATGCCCTTGCCCCTCTTCTCCACCGCCGTCGCTCCCTCCCCCTCCACCCGCAGTCGCCCCCGAGTGACCCCGGTTCCGGTCCTGGCCCTGCTTCCCCTGGCGATCCTGGTGGCGGCACCCCAGGCCCAGGGGCAGGTGAACGGGGTGGAGGCCCGACCGGCCGTGGAGGCGACCCGGATCCCCGATGGGACCGAGATCCGCATCGACGGACTCATGAGCGAGGACGTCTGGAGACTGGCGGTCCCCATCACCGACTTCCGGCAGCAGGACCCGGTGGAGGGGGGGGTGCCGTCGGAGCCCACCGAGATCCGGCTCCTCTTCGACTCCCAGGCCCTCTACATCGGGGCCATGTTCTATGACTCCGAGCCGGACGGGATCCTGGCCCACCAGCTGGAGCGGAACGCCGGGCTCGGGACCGACGACCGGTTCATGTGGATCCTGGACACCTTCCGGGACGGCAGGACGGGATACTTCTTCGAGATCAATCCCGCCGGGCTCATGGGGGACGGCCTCATCGGCGGGGGTGGCGGGGGAGGGGGGGGTGTCAACAAGCGATGGGACGGCATCTGGGAGGTGCGGACCCAGCTCCACCCCGATGGATGGTCGGCGGAGATCCGGATCCCCTTCTCCACCCTGAACTTCGATCCGCAGCGGGACACCTGGGGGATCAACTTCCAGCGCACCATCCGCCGGCGGAGCGAGGAGATCCTGTGGAGCGGCTGGCGCAGGAACGAGAGCCTCTTCCGGCCCGCCAGCGCGGGGGAGCTCCGGGGCCTGGAGGGGATCAACCAGGGGGTGGGCGTGGAGGTGAAGCCCTATCTCCTCACCGACGGCAACCAGACTCCGGTGCTGGGCGCGCCCTGGACGACCAACGCCAAGACGGGGCTCGATGTCTCCTACTCCCTGACCCCGTCCCTCCGCGCCGGCGTCACCGTGAACACGGACTTCGCCGAGGTGGAGGTGGATGACCGACGGGTGAACCTGACCCGCTTCCCCCTTCGCTTCCCCGAGCAGAGGGGATTCTTCCTGGAGGGCTCCGGCGTACACTCCTTCAACTGGGCGGACCCCTTCTTCAGTCGCCGGATCGGGCTGGTCCAGGGCCAGGAGGTCCCCATCCGGTATGGAGCCCGCCTGGGCGGTCAGGCGGGCCGCTACGAACTGGGGTTCTACCAGATCCGGACGGGGGAGACGGTGCTGGAGTCCGGTGAGCTGGACCAGCTCTGGCCCACCGAGGACTTCACCGTGGGACGGGTCCGGCGGAGCCTCTTCCAGCAGTCCCACGTGGGGGCCGTCTACACCCGGCGGGCCACCGCCTTCGACCCGGTCCAGGGGGCCGGTTCCGAGGCCCCGGGAGACCGTCACACGGCAGGGGCGGACTTCGACTTCTACACCTCCCGGGCCCTGGGGCGCTTCAACGCCCAGATCGAGGGCTTCATGATCTTCCACACCGATCCCGGCGGGGAGGTGGGGCTCTTCTCCCCCAACCAGAGGGCCCGGGGGTACCGGTGGAACCTCCCCAACGACGTGTTCCGCCTCCACTCGTCGTACCGGGACTTCGGTCCGGGCTGGGATCCGGCGGTGGGCTTCGCGCAGCGGCGGGGCTTCCGCCGGCACCAGCCCACCCTCACCATCGCGCCCCGACCGCAATGGCTCTCCTTCGTCCGCCAGACGGAGCACCAGTTCTACTTCGAGTACCTCACGGACTGGGACAACCGTGTCCTGAACCGACTGTTCCGGGTGCAGCCCCTGCAGGTGAACTTCGAGAGCGGGGATCGGTTCGGTTTCCAGGTGGAACGGGAGTTCGAGCGCCTGGAGCGCACCTTCACCATCCACGGTGGGGGGGAGGACGCCGTGGTCATTCCCGCGGGGGACTACTACTCCTGGGGATGGGGGATCGGGGGACAGACGGCGGGCCGTCGGACCCTTTCCGGGGGCGTGGATCTGGGGCGGTCGGAGTTCTGGGGCGGGGAGCGGACGCAGCTCGATCTGCGTAGCACCGTGCGCCCCCGGCGCGGCGTGTCCCTCACCACCGAATACCAGCGGAACGAGGTGCGGCTGGAGCAGGGGAACTTCGACACCAACCTGGTCCGGCTGTCCGGGTCGTGGAACCTGAGCCCCCTCTCCTCCTTCACCGGGAACGTCCAGTACGACGACGTCTCCCGGGTGGTGGGGCTCTTCGCCCGGGCGCGGTGGATCGTCCGGCCCGGGAGCGACGTCTTCCTGGTCTGGACCCACAACTGGCAGAACGAGGTGGCTCGCCTCCTGGATCGGGAGTTCACGACCCTCTCCCGGGGGGGGGCGGTGAAGGTGAACTACAGCTACCGGTTCTGAAGCGACTGATCCGGAGCCCCCGCCCCCCCGGGTTCGGCGGGCTCCGGGTCCGTCAGCCTTGCGGCAGCGGCGGGGCGGGAACACGTTCCCAGCAGACCCCTTGCATCCCCTCTGCCGGAGCCCGTTCCATGACCCGGATCCCCCGATCCCTCCTGGCTGCCGCCCTGGGCGCGTCGTTCCTGCTCCTTCCCCCGGCCCTGGAGGCCCAGAACGTCCAGGAGGGTCCCCGGGTGGACCGCCTGGAAGTGGTCCCCGGTCCCCTGGCGGTGCAGCAGGGTGCGACGGTGGGATTCGAGATCCGCGCCTTCGATGCCCAGGGGAACCCCCTCAGTCCCCTGCTGCGCGTGGCCGGGGCGGGCGCGGGAATCGTGGTGGATGGCGTGGCCCGCACCATCCAGGGTGTCCAGGCCGGGGGGGATGCCACGATCATCGCCACGGTGGTCCTGCCCCCCGAGGCTTCGGGAGATCCGGTTTCCGTTCGGGTGCCGGTGGAGGTCACGGCTCCCCCCGTGACCCGGGCGGAGCTGGAGCCCGAAGGGACGGGGATCTTCGCAGGAACCACGGTGGACACGCGCTTCCGCGCCTTCCACGCCGACGGGTCCGAGCGGGCCCTTCCCCGGGCCACCTTCCGGTCTTCGGACCCGGAGATCGCGGCGGTGGACCGGTTCGGTGCGGTGACGGGCCATCGTCCCGGCACCGCCACCATCACGGGAGAGTTCGAGGGCGTGACGGCCAGCTGGGAGGCCCGGGTGGAGGCCTTTCCGGCCGCGCGCATGGAGCTCACCGGGGGGCTGGACGAAGCCCGGACCGGGGACGTGCTGGCCTTCACCCCCCGCTTCTACGACGACTCGGGGGCAGAGGTGACGGGGATCCCGGTGAACTGGGGATACACCTTCCGCTCCGTGGACGGGACCCAGCAGCCCGGGGCGGTTGCCCAGTTGGAGGACGGTCGATTCCTGGCCCAGGAGCCGGGCCGCTACGCGGTGGTGGCCAGCGCGGGGCCCCTGAACACCCGTCGCACCGTGGAGATCACTCCCCGGCAGGTGGTGCAGCGGGTGGAGCTCCAGGGGCAGGGGCGGGTGGCCGACCAGCACACCTCCGACTTCTGGGTCTTCGAGGGACGGGACGGACGGGACTATGCCATCTCCGGCACCTGGGGCGCCGACGGCTGGGCCTTCATGTGGGACGTCACCGACCCCGGGAACCTGGTGAAGACCGACTCGGTGCAGGTGGACGCCCGGACGGTGAACGACGTGAAGGTCTCTCCCGACGCCCGCTACGCCACCATGACCCGGGAGGGGGCGTCCAACCGTCGGAACGGGCTGGTGCTCCTGGACCTGGCCGACCCCGCCCATCCGGTCATCGCCTCGGTGATGGACGAAGGACTCACGGGGGGGGTCCACAACGCCTTTCCCACCGAGAACCATGTCTACGCCCTCTCCGCCGGGGAGAAGTACGTCATCATCGACGTCCGGGACCTGGCCAACCCCCGGGTGGTGAGTGAGGTGCAGCACGGGAGCTGCCGCATCCATGACGTGTGGGTCCTGGACGGGCTGGCCTATTCGGCCCAGTGGGGGTGCGGCGTCATCGTCTATGACGTGGGGAACGGCGGCTGGGGAGGGAGCCCGGAGAACCCGGTCTTCGTCTCCTCCTTCCAGACCCCGGGCGGGCGGAACCACGCCGTCTTCCCGTACTTCCAGGAGTCCACCGGGAAGCTCCTGGTGTTCGCCGGGGACGAGATCATGACCCGGGTGGGGATGCCCCTGGAGGGAGGACTGAGCCGGGATCCCTACGACCCCGCCACCGGGGAGGGAGGACGGCCCTCCAACACCGCCGGGTACGTCCACATCATGGACTTCACCGACATGGAGAACCCCAGGAAGATCGCCCGCTACAAGGTCCCGGAGTACGGGACCCACAACATCTGGGTGGAGGACGACGTCCTGTACCAGGCGTACTACGAGGGGGGGATGCGGGTGGTGGACGTCTCCGGCGAGCTTTCCGGGAACCTGGCCACCCAGGGGCGGGAGATCGCGGTGTTCAAGCCCAACGACCCGGTGGGCTACATCTCCAACGCCCCCATGGTGTGGAGC
>JBJHCB010000016.1:5914-18894 GCA_050485805.1 Gemmatimonadota bacterium
GCCATGCCCTTCAAGGGGAAGGTCTTCTTCTCCGACTGGAACTCGGGGATGTGGGCGGTGGAGCTGGAGCCCCGCCAGCCGTTGGCGCTGGAGCAGGAACAGGACTGACCCTCGGGCGTCCGGGGGCCTGGGTCCCCTCAGCGGCGCTGCGGGATGGGGGCCCCGTGGGGAAGGACGTCCGACGGGGCCCCCTCAGGTTCTACCGGACCCCCACCACCCCCCGCACCGCGTCGATGAGGCGGCGGGCGTCGTACCCCACCCCGTCCTTGAAGACGGTGACCACGTTCCGGATCTCCCCGGGGTTGGCCACCGGATCCCCCCGGATGACCACCAGGTCCGCCAGCTTCCCCTCCTCCACCGAGCCCAGCTCGTCGTCGTTCCCCAGGATCCGGGCCCCGTTCAGGGTCAGGATCTGGATGGACTCCACCGGGGTGAAGCCCGCCTCGATGAGGAGCTCGTGGTTCCGCTGGTCCCCGAAGCCGGGGAGCGCCCCCCCGTTCCCCGTGGGGTCCACCCCCGACGCCAGGAGCCCGCCCGCCCGGACGAAGGCCACCTCGAAGTCCTGGGCCTTCCGGAAGACCTGGGGCATCACCGACTCGTGGGCGGCCTGCTGGATGGCCTCGCGGGTGGCCATGTACTCCCGGAACGCCTCGGGGGCCAGCGCCTCCTGGAACCGGGGCTCCAGGGGGGGACGTCCCGGCACGGTGAGCTCGTAGACCGCCAGGGTGGAGGTGAGGCCCACCCCCGCCTCCACCATCTCCCGGATGGTGGCCGCCACCTCGGGGGAATCCATCTCCACCTCCGCCAGACGGGTCCGCATCCCGGTGGGGCACTGATCCGGCTCCTTCGTGGGATCGTAGTCCGAGTTGGTGAAGAACCCGTGCTCCAGGTTGTCGATCCCCAGCGCCACCGCCTCCCGGAAGGAGACGGAGCAGAGGTGTCCGGTGAACCGGAGCCCCCGGCTGTGCGCCTCCTGGATGCCGGCCCGGAGATCCTCCCGGGAGATGAGGGTGTACGCCTTGAACCAGGTGGCGCCCTCCTCGGCCCAGTATCCCACCACCCGGCGGGCATCCTCGGGGGAGGAGACCACGTGCATGTGCCCGCTGGCGCCCACTCCGGTGATGTAGGGGCCGGTGACGTGCATGCGCGGGCCCGGGGTCACCCCCCGGTCGATCTCCCGCATCATGTTGATCTCGCTGTAGGGCGAGGCGGCCCCCGTGGTGCGGATGGTGGTGACGCCGCTCCCCAGGTAGAGGCGTGGGGCGGAGAACTGGAGCTGCACGCTCCGTCCCGAGGTGGTGTAGAAGGTGTGGTTGTGCATCCCCACGAGCCCCGGGATCACGGTGTGGCCCGGAAGCTCCATCCTCCGGGCGTCACCGGGGATCTCCACCTGCCCCACCGCCCCCACCCGGGCGATCCGACCGTCCCGGATCAGGATCACCTGGTCGTCCACCGGCTCCGCCCCCGTACCGTCCACCACCCGGACCCCCACCCGAAACACCGTCCCTTCGCCCACCGAGACGTACTCCCGCACCTGGGGGGAAAGGGCGTCGGCCTGCTGGGCCCCTGCCTCCGGGGCGGTCCCTGGGAGGAGCCCCAGGAGGAGGGCTGCCGGGACGAGCCAGGGAGTTCGGCGGACCACGGAGGCGAAGGCGCTCGCGGGGGGGATTCGGAAGGGGATCATCACGAGACCTCGGGGCGGGAGGGGGAATCAGGGGTCGACATGGAGGACGGTCATCATGCCCGATTCCATGTGCTCCGCGATGTGGCAATGGAGCATCCAGGGCCCGGGATTGTCCAGGTCCAGGAGGAGGTCCACCACCGCGCCCACGGGGACCAGGACCGTATCCTTCCAGGCCGGGTGCCCGGTGGGCTCGTCATTCACCGCCAGGACCAGGAAGCGCTGGCCGTGGAGGTGGACGGGGTGCTGCATGGGGTGGAGGGAGTCACGGCGATTCACGATCCGGAGGCGGACCCGGTCCCCCTGCCGGAAGCGCCAGCGGATGTCCATGTTCTCGGCCCCCGTGTCCGGGTCCCGGAGGATCCACTCCGCCTCCCGGCCGGTGACGAGCCAGTCCATGTCGGGCATGGTCCCGGACCACTCCACGGGAGGCCGGTACACGCTCTCCCAGAGGAGGAGGGGATCCAGGGGGAAGGGGAGATCCCGGGTCCGGAGATCCAGCTCCAGGACGTGGTGGGGTGGGGCGTGGAGATGCTCCGCCAAGAGGGCCTCCACCTCCGCCTCCAGGCCGGGGTCGACCCGCAGGCGGGAGAAGGCGACTCCCGCCTCCGTCTCCGCCCCACCGCCCGCGCCCTCCGCCCCGCCCCCCGCCCCTCCTCCCCCGACGGGGTCCGATGCAGGCACCCGCACCAGGGCCAGGGTGTCCACCTCGGGGAGGAAGCGGGCACCCACGTGGTCCAGGGCCTGGACCCGGTTCTCCAGGGGGACCACGCCGGCCTCGGGGAAGCGGACCTCCACCACCCACCGTTCCGCGGGGGCCACCACCACGCTCTCCACCCAGGTCTCCTTGGGAAGTCTTCCCACGTCGGAGGCCACCAGCTTCATGGGGAGATTCCCGAAGGAGAGGTTGAAGGTGCGGACGCTGGCGGCGTTGGTGAAGTGGACCCGGAGGACGTCACCGGGTCGGGCCTCCAGGGGGAGGCGCTCCCGGCCGTTCACGAGCAGGACGTTTCCGAAGCGCCCCATGAGGGCGTGGGTAGGGGCATCCAACCCGTAGGGCACGGTGCGGCCGTCCTCGGACAGGAGGTGGTCGTCCAGCACCAGGTAGACCTCCTGGGCCACCGGGGCGTACCGGGCCCGGTCCCCGTCACCGGGAAGCACCCGGAGGTTCCCCGCGAGTCCCAGGTCCTGGGCCACATCCTCCCGGAGGTGGGGGTGGTACCAGAAGGTCCCCTCGTCCGGAAGCCGGAGATGGTACAGGAAGCCGCCCCCCGGAGGCACCGGATCCTGGGTCACCCCCGGCACCCCGTCCCAGGGGGCGTCCAGGCGGAGCCCGTGCCAGTGGATGGCCGAGGGGAGCGGGGTGTCGTTCCGGAAGCGGATGTGGATGGTGGCCCCCTGGTCGGCTTCAAGGAGGGGGCCGGGGATCTGACCGTTGAACCCGTACCCCGGGAGGCGTGCTCCTCCGATGCGCCGGCTCACCGGCCCCGCGGTGAGCTCCAGGGTATCCCCATGGGCCAGCCGGATCCGCTGCGTTGGGATGGCGTCGGGGGGGAGGGACTCCGGGGCTCCTTCGCGCCCGGGCCCGGCAGCGCCGGGGTCGGGCGTTTCCGCACCCCCGTCCCCCCCTCCCCCGGCTCCGCCCCGGGGAAGGAGGGGTCGCACCCCGGGGCGGAGGGCCATCATCTGGTGGGGCATGGGCACGAGGGGGTGCATGGCCGGAGGGATCCATCCTCCGGCGGCCTCCGGGAGCGGCCCAGCGGCCCCGTGGGGTCCATGTCCTCCCCCCGGATGCTCCCCGTGGGCGCCGCCGGGGGGGTGCCCGCCTTCCGGGTCCCCGCCATCCCCGCGGTCCGGGACCCCCCCGCCCCCTCCCGCCATCTCCCCCAGGATGTAGGTCATGTCGTGGGGACGGAGCACCATGCTGGGCGAGGTGCCCCGCAGGACCAGGGGGCCCGTGCGCTCCGGAACCGGCTCCGGGCCTTCGGCGGAGACCAGGAGGAGCCAGCTGTTGAAGCCGGCCACGGTGGCCTCGAGGCGTCCGTCCTCCACCTCTCCCAGGGGAATCATGGGATGGAGGGACGGGGTGGTGAGCCAGGCCACGTAGCGGGTGTGGGGTCCCAGCGTGGCCGGGTCGGGAAGGCCTTCCGCCTGGATGCGGATCCGGAGTCGGGGGAGACCCTCCCGGGTGACGGCCACGCCGAAGGGGCTCGGGGGGGGGAGGAGGTGGGCGACCCCCCATGCGTCGGGCACCCCGGCCCCCGGGAAGAGCCGGACACAGTAGAGGTCCGGCGCGGGTGCGTGGAGAGTGGTTCCGGGCTCCGTCGGGGGGTCACACGGAGGGGCAGGGGCCCCGAGGTGGAGGAGGTGGAGGGTGGCGGCGGTGAGGGCGACCATCATGCCGAAAATGTGGACCCACGGAGGTGCGGGGGAAAGCCCGTGGCGGGAGGTGCCTCCGGCCGCTACTGTCGTCGGCGATCTCCGCCACCCCCTCCCACCGGAGTGCCGCGTATGCCCGCCACCGCCGTCCGAGCCCTTCGCCCCCGGGAGCCCCGCCGGCTCCATCCCCTCCTCCCCGTGCTCCCCTTCCTCATGGCGCTGGCTCCCCTGGGCGCCTCGGGCCAGACCCCCCAGACCCACGCGGAGCGCTCGGGCTTCACCGAGTTCACCCCCTACACGGCCATGATGGACTACCTGGCGGAGGTGCAGGCCGGGAGCACCGAGATGCGGCTGGGGGTCTATGGCACGACCCACGAGGGGAGGGAGCTCCCCTATGCCATCTTCTCCCGTCCGGCCGTGACCCAGCCGTGGGAGGCGTGGGCCCTGGGGAGGCCCATCCTGGTCCTGGCGGCGGGGGTGCACGGACCCGAGCGCACCCTCCGGGAGTCCGTCCTGCTGCTGGTGCGGGAGCTGGCCACGCCGGGAACGCCCATGAATGCCGTGCTGGACGACCTGGTGCTCGTGGTGGTTCCCCAGATCAATCCCGACGGGTTCTCCGCCCCCGACGGGCCGGTTCGGGGGAACCTGTGGCGCCTGGACCTGAACCGGGACTACATGAAGCTGGAGCAGCCGGAGATCCAGGGGTACGTCCAGAACATCCTGCTGGAATGGGCGCCCCACCTCTTCATCGATGGGCACAATGGAGGGTCCTTCCCCTACAACCTGAACTACCAGTGCCCGAGTCACGCCGAGCCCCACCCCGGCCTTTCCGCCCTGTGTGACGACGGGATCTTCCCGGCCATCGACCGGAAGCTGGAGGCGGAGGGCTTCCGCTCCTGGTACTACGCCCGGGGCGACGAGAACCGGTGGTACGTGGGGGGGACGGACCCCCGCATCGGTCGGAACTACGGAGGGTTCGCCAACATGGTGGGGATCCTCTTCGAGTCCCCTCCCAGCCAGCAGCTTCCCGATGGGGTGCGGAGCGGACTCCTGGGCTACCAGGCCGTGGTGGAGTGGGCCCGGGAGAACCCGGGACTCCTCATGGAGACGGTGCGTACGGCCCGCATCGAGACGGTGGAGCTGGGCTCATCGCCCCGGGGGGAGGTGGCCATCCACACCGAGTACGAGGCGGAGGATCGCACCGTGCAGTACCTCATCGGCGTGGGGGAGGGAGCGGACCGGGAGATCCGGACCATCACCAGCGACTCCCTCATGATGAAGCCGGTGGCCACCGTCACCCGGGCCCGCCCCTGGGCGTACCTGGTGCCCCGGGACGCGGAGGGGGCGGTGGAGCTCCTGCGGCGCCATCGGGTCTCGGTGGAACAGCTCCAGGAGGACACCACCCTGGGCGTGACCGCCTACACCATCGGGGACATCACCTACGAGCGGGCCTACAACCACGCCGCCTCCACCCGGGTCCATCTGGAGGGGACCGTGACCCGTCGGGTCACCCTCCCCAAGGGGACCTACGTGGTGCGCACCGGGCAGATGCAGGGGCGGGTGGCGGCCCACCTCCTGGAGGCGGAGTCCACGGACGGGGTGGTCTACTGGAACCGACTGGACGCCTGGCTCCCCAAGCCCGAGGTGGCGGCCTTCCGGGAGGAGGGAGGGGAGGCTCCCCTCTATCCCATCTTCAAGCTCATGGAGCCCACCGCGCTCCCCACACGTCTCCTTCCCTGAGGGCGGCCCTCTCCCCCTTCCACGGACTCCTAGGGGTCCACCGCGGCCAGGACCCGGCCGATGAACCCGTCCTGGGGGGGGCGCTGGATCCAGCGCACCACCACCACGACGTCATGCTCCGGGTCCACGTAGACGATGTTGGCTCCCGCACCGGCGTGGAAGTGGGCGGTGCGGGGCGCGGAGGGGAGCGCTTCGCCGTCGGTGTTGAGGAAGGTGTTCATGAACCCGTACTGGGGATTGGCCTCTCCCGGGGAGCGCGCCGCCTCCATCCATTCCCGGGAGAGGATCTGCCGGTCTCCCCATCGCCCCTCCCGGAGGTGGAGCAGGCCGAAGCGGGCCATGTCCAGGGCGCTGATGAACATCCCTCCCCCCCAGTGCGCCCCCCCGCTCATGGACTGCACCCGCTCCCCGTCCAGGGTGATCCACGAGGTCTCGTAGCCGGTCCAGCGCCAGGTGGGAGAGGCGCCGATGGGGTCCATGAGGTGCTCCCGGAGCACCCGGGGAAGGGAGGTCCGCCAGACGTTGAGCGCAGCCAGGGCCAGGAGGTTCACCCGGACGTCGTTGTACTCGTAGACGGTCCCGGGGTCGTGGCGGGGCCGCGTCCCCCACTGGTCTGCGTCGGCGTCGGGACGATCGGCCCAGTCGGGCTTGCACCAGAGCACCCCGCCCCAGTCCGAGGTCTGGCGCAGGAGATGATCCCAGGTGATCCCCTGCGCGTGGGGGGTGGAGAAGGGCTCGAAGGGGGCCGGCAGGCCCGGGAAGGTCACCCGGTCCACCCGGGCGCCGTGCTCCACACACTCCGGCTTGTCCACCTCCACCGGGGCCATGCGGCGGGCCACCGCCTCATGGAGGTCGGGGATGAGCCCCCTGTCCCAGGCCAGACCCACCGTGGCGGCCAGGAAGCTCTTGGTGACGCTGAAGGTCACGTCCACCCGCTCCGGATCCCCCCATTCGGCGACGATGTAGCCGTTGCGGATCACCACCCCCGCCGGATCGCCCCGCTCCCGGAAGGGACCCACCGCGTCCCCCAGGGGCTCCCGTCCGAACCCCCGGAGATGGGCCAGCGCCAGGTCCCGTGGGCCCGTGGCCTCCTGGGAGAGATGGAAGTCCATGGCCTCCCGGAGGAGGGTGTCCGACATCCCCAGTTCCTCCGGGGACCGGCGCTCCCACCCGTCCGCCGGGGGGACGTACTCCTGGGCCGCGAGGGGGCGGACCCCCGGCAGTTCCGAGGGGAGGCCGGGGAGGAGGGAGAGGGCGGGGGCGGCGGCCAGGAGGAACGCGGCGGAGACGCAGGAGGCGGGCCCGACGGGCGTGGCACGGCTCCCGCCTGGCCGTCGGGCTCCCGACTCCCGGGGCGGTGGAAGGCGGGGAGGTAACGATCCTGCGGCGGCGGTTGGAATCACGTAACGCGGGGGCTCGAGGGGGGTGGGGGAGCAGGGCTCCGCGAACTCCGCGAACATGGACCCCCCCGATGCCGGCGGGCAACCCTGCCCGCCCACCCATGGACCTCCTTCCGTCCTCCATGCGCGCGTCCCGCTCTTCCCCGGGCACCATCCCCCGGTCCACCTCCCCGGAAGCCTCCCCCGGCGGGCTTGGATCGCATCCGGACCCTCCCCGGTGGGTCAGGCCCCTCATGGTCCTCCTGGTGGGTCTCGGGGTGCCCCTCCTGGCGGGGTGCGTGGAGGGCTCCAACGAGATCCGGCGAGGTCAACACCCCGGGGCGGGGGAGGGGAGTGGGCGGGCCATCGCGGTGAGTCTCGACGGCCTGAACGAGGCCATCCTCCGTGGGACCCTCACCCCGGAGCAGGTCCCCACCCTCCACCACCTCCTGGACAACGGGGCCTGCGCCGATCACGCCGTATCCGCCTTCCCCTCCCTGACGGCACCCTCCCATGCCGTCCTCTGGACCGGGGCGTACGGGGACGTCACCGGAGCCACCGCCAATTCCCAGCACAGGCTCCCCCGGGACCGTCACACCGTCCTGGAACTGACCTCCGGATTCCTCCACGGCGTCCTCAACGCGGAGCCGCTCTGGGTCACGGCGGGTCGGTCAGGGGTTTCCCTCGCGGGGCACCATGTGACCCAGGGGCCCGGGGTTCCCGGCTACCCCCCGGTGGAGGGAGACCGGAGCCCCCGTCAGGAGGCGCGCCGGGCCGAGGCCCGGGAGGCCATGGCGCAGCCCGGGGTGGACGTGCTCAGAGGGTACCAGTGGATGCTGGAGCCGCACCGGGTCCTCTCGGGTGCGGAGGTGGAGTGGGTGGAGGCGGCGCCCTGGGGGGGAGTGGAAGGAGCGGCGGGGGAGGAGGGTGGAGAGGCCGGAGCCATCCGGGTGGAGCCCCGGGCCTTCCGCTGGGAGACGGGGGCCGGGGCCTTCCACGGGATGCTCCACGGAGGGGAGCGCTACGACCGCGTGACCCTGTCCACCTCCCCCGGTGGCTCCCGGCGGATCACCGCCCACCTCCATCCGCCGGAGGAGGAGGGGCTGGAGGGGCGGGAACTGGCCCGGTACTTCTCGCCGGCCCTGGAGCGTACCGTCCCCGCGGGGGAGCTGGAGCCCGGAGAGCCCAGGGAGGGTCGGGTCTACCTCCGGGCCCGCCTCTTCCAGGTGGCCGAGGACGGGGCCGACTTCCTCCTCTACCTCCCGGCGCTGCAGCCGGTGGCGGGGAACACCCCGGAGCTCATGGAGGCCTACGACCGGGGGGTGGAAGGATGGATCGGGAACTCGGCCATGTCCCTCTACCTGGAGGGAGCCTTCGGGCCCACCCTGGCGCAGGGGGGAGACGGGACGGCGGAGGCCCTCTACCTGGAATCGGCGGAGCTCCTCCTCCGCCAGTTCATGCGGGGCTCGGAGTGGATGTGGCGGGAGCGGGGGCCCCGCCTCATGGTGGACTACTTCCCCCTCTCCGACACGGTGGACCACCAGCTCCTGGGGTTCCTGAGTGAGGAATGGCCCGGGTACGACCGGGAGCTGGCCCTGGCGGTGGACGCCGTTCGCGCCCGGGCGTGGACCCTGGTGGACCGGCGACTGGCCCACCTGCTGGAGCTGGCCACGGAGGCCGAAGCGGCGCTCTTCGTCACCGGGGACCACGGGATGCGCGCCTCATGGAACCTCCTCCTTCCCAACGTGGCCCTCCGGGAGGCCGGGCTCCTGGTCCTGGACGGGGAGGGCCGGGTGGACCTGTCACGGACCCGCGCCGTCTCTCCCAACGGGTACTGGATCTCGGTGAACCGGACGGCCTGGCAGGGGGGGATCGTGCCGCCTGGGGAGGTGGCGGAGGTGGTGGCCGCCGCCCGGGAGGCCCTGGAATCGGTGGTGGACGAAACCGGCGCCCCGGTGGTGGTCCGCACCTTCATCCCCGAGGACCACCCGGAGATGGGGATCGGTGGGGCGGCCGGGGGAGACCTCTACTGGGGGACCGCCCCGGGCTACCGGAGCGTGGGAATCCTGCAGGGAGAGGGGGCGACCATCCCCGGCCGGCTCACCGCCGGACACGGGTTTCCCCCCGACGAGCCGGACATGTACACCGTGTTCTGCGGCCTGGGCCCGGGCCTCGCCGGCGGAATCCGGATCGGTCCGGTGCGGACCACCGTCGTGGCTCCCACCCTGGCCGACTACGTCGGGATGCCGGCCCCCGCCGATGCGGTGGCGACGTCGGTCCTGGGCCAGATGCGGAGGGAGGCGCCCTGAAGGTGGAGGGTCCGCGGACGGGCCAGGCCAGGGGCTAGCGCCCTCCGTCCGGGTCCACCTCCCCCGGGCGGTGGACATCCTGGAGGAGGGTGGCCAGCCCCGGACCCAGGTGGGTCACCAGGAGCTCGTCGTAGCGGGAGGTGTTCCGGTAGCCCTCCCCCTCCGTGAAGAACTCCTCCAGGACGGGGGTCCAGTCCGAACCCCGGGGAAGGATGATCCCCAGCGTCTCGGAGCGGTCGTCCCCGGCGGGATGACGGCGCACCGGGACCCCCTGCTCGGCGGCCCGCCAGAAGTTGTGGATGTCCACCCAGGCCAGACCGTCCGGGCGCTCCCGCACCGCTTCGATGACGGCCTCGATGGAGTTCAGGTACTGGACGCGGAACCCGGGGATGCCCCGGTCCCGGAGGGCCTCCACCCGATCCTCGTGGAGGGTCCCCCGTCGGGGGTAGGCGGTGAACCCTTGGAAATGGGTCGTCACCTCTTCCATGGAGGTCAACTCCTCCACGTCCTGATGGGTGATGAGCACCGCGACGTTGTCCAGGTAGGGCGGGGAGAAGTCCACTTCCTCGCGCCGTTCCTCGGTGATGGTGACGTTTCCGATCCCCAGGACCCCTCCGGCTCCGTCCCGCACCCGCCGGTAGAACCGCCCCCACTCCTCCTCCTCCACCCAGCGCACCTCCAGGGCCACCCCTTCCCGGTCCTCCACCCACCCGACGAAGTCCCGGACGATCTCCGCCGTGACGCCGGTGGGCTCATCGGATGGGCCCCAATGGGCCCACCCCGGGGAGGGGGAGAAGAGGACCACCACCTGTCCGGCGCCCTGCTCCCGCACCTCGGCGAAGGTGTCGCCCCGGTCCCGGGACTCGGCCGCGGGGACCAGGTCCGGCCGGTCGGCCGGGCGCTCCATCCCCTCTGCGTTCCGGGTGTCGGTCCCGGCACATCCCGCCAGGAAGGCGAGGGCCGGGGCCACAAGAAGGCTGGATCGGATCACGGCGCGGGCGGAGAGGGGCGGCGAACGTGCGCTCCAGGGGTCGTACCGGGGAAGTCGCCGCGAAGATCCCTCGGGGAACCCACCGGGCCCGGCGCGCCCCCCTCCGGGGTGGGATCAACCGAAGCGTCCCGTGATGTAGGCCTCCGTCTGCTCCTCCCGGGGGTTCGTGAAGATGTCCTCGGTGCGGCCCACCTCGATGAGCTTCCCCATGTAGAAGAAGGCGGTGTAGTCCGAGACCCGGGCGGCCTGCTGCATGTTGTGGGTGACGATGAGGATGGTGTAGTCCTCCTTCAGCTCGTACACCAGCTCCTCGATCTTCTGGGTGGCGATGGGATCCAGGGCCGAGGCGGGCTCGTCCATGAGGAGCACCTCGGGGGAGACGGCCAGCGCCCGGGCGATGCAGAGCCGCTGCTGCTGTCCCCCCGAGAGTCCCAGGGCGCTCCGCTCCAGGCGATCCTTCACCTCATCCCAGAGGGCGGCCTGCCGGAGGGACCGCTCCACCAGGTCGTCCATCTCCGACCGGGAGGAGACCAGGCGGTTCACCTTGGCTCCGTACGCCACGTTGTCGTAGATGGACTTGGGGAAGGGGTTCGACTTCTGGAAGACCATCCCCACCCGCTTCCGGAGCTCCACCACGTCCCGGTCTCCCCGGAAGAGGCTCTCCCCGTCCAGGGTGATGTCTCCTTCGTGCCGGGTATCGGGGATGAGGTCGTTCATCCGGTTGATGGACCGGAGGAAGGTGGATTTCCCGCACCCCGAGGGCCCGATGAGGGCGGTGACCCTGCGTTCCCGCACCTCCAGATCGATCCCGTGCAGGGCCCGGGTCTTCCCGTACCAGAAGGAGAAGTCCGAGGCCCGGACCGCCACCGCAGGCTCCTCCGGGCGTCCCGGATTCCGGAGTCCCCGGGCGTCGCCGCGAGCCGGGGGGGCAGACGGGATGGCTCCCCCGGACGCCGTGGCCGGCGGGGTGGGGCCGGTGCCCCGGGTGCCCGGAGAGGCACCGGCCGGAGGGCGGGAGGACTCCCGGGATCGGGTGGTGGAGTTCTCCATGGCTCAGCTCTGCCGGTAGGGGTTCTTGATGAGGAAGCGTGCGGTGAGACTCACCGCCAGCACCAGTCCGATGAGGACGAGGGAGGCGGCCCAGGCCTGCCGGTGCCAGTCCTCGTAGGGGGAGATGGCGTAGCGGTAGATGAGGAGGGGGAGGGCGGACACCGGCTCGTTCAGGCGGGTCTCCCAGAAGGGGTTCCCGAAGGCCGTGAAGAGGAGGGGGGCGGTCTCCCCCGCGATGCGGGCCAGGGCCACCAGGATGCCTGTCAGGATCCCGCTCCGGGCCGCCGGAAGGACGATCCCCACGGTGGTGCGCCACCGGGTGAAACCCAGGGCGATCCCTCCCTCCTTCAGTTCCTTCGGGACGAGGCGGACGATCTCCTCGGTGGTCCGGGTCACCATGGGGATGAGCATCACGGCCAGCGCCACCGATCCGGCCAGAAGGGAAAAGCGGCCCATGGCCAGCACCACCCATGCCCACACGAAGATCCCGATGACGATGGAGGGGATCCCGTTCATGACGTCGGCCACGAAGCGCACGGTGGTGGCCAGCGCGCTCCTCCGGGACTCCGCCAGGTAGACCCCGGCCCCCACTCCGATGGGGATCCCCATGAGACCGGCGTAGAACACCAGGAGGACGGTTCCCAGGAGGGCGTTGGCCATGCCTCCCCCCACCTCCCCCACCGGCGCCGGCAGGCGGGTGAAGAACGCCACGTTCAGCGCCCCGGCCCCGGAGGTCACCAGATGATAGAAGATGAGGAGGAGGGGGATCACCACCAGGACCGCTGCCACCCCGGTGAGGGTGAGCATGAGGGCGTTCACCGCCTTCCTCCGCCCGTGCACCCCGAGGGCGCCCTTCATCCGCCGCCCCGCTGCGCCACGCGCCACACCAGGAGCTGGGCGAAGACGTTCACCAGGATGGTGATTCCGAAGAGGAGGAGGGCGATCTCCATGAGGGCGGAGAGGTAGAGCTCCCCGGTGGCCTCGGCGAACTCGTTGGCCAGGACCGAGGCCATGGTGTATCCCGGTGCGAAGAGGGAGGCGGAGATGTCCGGGCGGTTTCCGATGACCATGGTGATGGCCATGGTCTCCCCCAGCGCCCGCCCCAGCCCCAGGATGGCGCCGCCCATGATCCCCGGCAGGGCGTAGGGAAGCGCCACCTGCCAGGTCATCTCCCAGCGGGTGGCTCCCAGCGCCAGCGCCGCTTCCCTCTGGTCCCGGGGCACCGCCGAGAGCACCTCCCGGGTCACGGCCGAGATGAAGGGGATGATCATGATGGAGAGGATCACCGCCCCGGAGAGCATGCTGAACCCGTAGGCGGGCCCCTCCAGGAAGGGGATGGTGTCCCCGAAGCGCCGGGAGAGGGGCTCCTGGATGGTGAAGCGGAGCCAGGGCACCAGGACGAAGATCCCCCAGAGGCCGTAGACCACCGAGGGGATGGCGGCCAGGAGTTC
>JBJHCB010000017.1:0-17416 GCA_050485805.1 Gemmatimonadota bacterium
GTGTTCACCAGGGCGGGCATGAGGGTCTGCCCGGACGCGTCCACCACGGTGGCCCCCTCCGGGACCTGCACCTGGCCCCGGGGGCCCACGGCGAGGATCCGGTCCCCTTCCACCACCAGGACCCCGTCCTCTACGGGAGCCTCGGGGTTCCCGGTGATGATGCGGGCGCCCTCGAAGACCAGCGTGTCGGAGGCGGGCCCCGGATCCCCCTCGCCGCACCCCCAGAGGGTGAAGGGGAGGAGGGCGGCGGCAAGGAGGCCGGGGGGGAGACGGAGCCGGTGGGTGGGGCGACGTGGGGACATGGGACCCTCGGGCGGCCGGAAGGGACGGATGGGATGCCTACCTTCCGCGATTCTACCCGGGGAGGGGGGGAGTCGCCAGCGGTGCGGGCCCCTTCCGTGCGAGGTCGACCCCTCCTGCGCGGGGTGGCGCACCATCCGGGAAACCCGGTCCCGGAAGCCCCGTCCCGAAGGTTCAGCCCCGGATGCTCAGCCGCCTCCGTCCACCGCCACGGCCACCGGGGGGGATGCCCCGGCGTCGGCGGTTCCCGCCATCCTGGCCTCCACCCGGGCCAGCCCCTCCGCCGCAGCAAGGATGTTGATCCGATCCTTGGTGAGGCCCGGTGCGATGGCCCACCCCCGGTTCAGGGCCCGGCGGAAGTGGGTGGCCGCCAACTCGTCCTCCTCCAGGAGCTCGAAGGCGAGGCCCCGGAGGAGCCCATCGAAGGTCCGCCAGCCCAGGGCCATGATTCCCGGGGGGAAGGCGGACTCCAGCTCCGTGAGGGCGGTGGTCCCGTCTCCCCGCTCCACCGCCAGGGCGGCCCGGACCAGGTGTCTGCCCCCCCGGCCCAGGAGATGGTCGGGATCGTCCAGGGGGGGGTAGCGCTCCCCGATCCGCTCCACCACGTCGTGGAATCCCAGGAAGGCGGCGTGGATCTGGAGGTTGGAGCGGTAGATGTACCGGTCCGGCTCCCCGAAGGCGTCCGGGGGAGCCAGCTCTGCGGCCTCCAGGAAGCGGGCGCGGGCCCGGGCGGTGTCCCCCTCCATGAGATCGGCCACGGCCAGGGACTGGAGGACGCTGGCCAGGTTCCGGAAGCTTCCCCGGCGGACGTAGTCCCCCAGGACATCCTCCAGGAGGGGGACGGCCCGGTCCACCTCCCCTTCCACCAGGTACATGCTTCCGCACACCTCCCGATCGTCGGCCTGGGGGTTGGGAGGGGAGTCGGAGGCCAGGACCTCCTGGCAGGCGCGGACGAGCTCTTCCCGATCCCCATGCCAGAACGCCCGGTGGACCCGCCAGCGGGCCTGCATTCCCTCGAAGGCCGGACCCTGGGCCTGGGCCATGAGGGCGTCCGCCTGCTCCGGGCGATCCAGGACGAGGGCGATCATGGCCGCCGAGGGGAGGGTCCGGAGGGCATCGGGATCCAACTCCGTGGCCCGGGTGAAGGCGAGGAGTGCGCCCTCGGGGTCATGGAGCCAGGAGAGGCGGGTGTTCCCCAGGTTCCCCCAGGCGATGAACTCGTCGGGGAAACGGGCGGTGATGCGCTCGTACAGCTCCTCGGCCCGGAAGGGCTGGTACTCCGTCTCCGAAGCCCTGGAAGCCTCCACCAGCCAGCGCTCCCGGTCCGGGAGGCGGTCCCGGTGCTCCCAGGCCAGCTGGAGATGCTGCACCGTCACCTCGAACCGCATCCGGTTCACCCCGGTGGCCGCCATCAGGCGATGGGCCATGGCGAACTCGGGGTCCAGTTCCAGGGCTGCTTCCAGGTAGGTGGGCGCCAGGGCGTGGTCGGAGCCCATGGCCTGTTCCGCCAGGGCATAGAGGCGGAGGGCCTCCAGGGACGCGGTGGTGACCTGCGGAAGAGGGCGGCTCTCCGCAAGGGATCCGGAGGCCTCGCCCAGGCGCATCCGGACCTCCCGGGAGAGTCGCTCCACGGCGCTCAGGATCCCTCGCTCCCCGGCGGAGGTCCGGACGGCGAAGAGCTCCTCGCCGGAGCGGGCCTCCAGGGCCCGGCTGGAGAGGACGTAGCGGGTCCCCGCCCGGGCCACGGTGGTCTCCAGCACGGCACCCGCCCCGGCCCGTTCCGCCACCTCCAGGGCCAGGCTTCCCCCCACTGCGGGCTCGCCCACATGGCCCATCCGGGACAGGGTCTCCTGCACCCGGGCCCGAGGGACGACCCGGACGAACCCCGACTGCTGCAGGTCCACCACAAGGGCCTCCCGGGTGGCCAGGGCGAGCTCCGCCAACTCCTCCGGGGCCTGGAACTCCGTCACCAGCACCTCGCCTCGGGGGGCGAAGGCCTCGCCGGCGAACCCCCGGGCCTCCAGCAGGCGGGGGGCCTGACGGGCCACCAGCGCCCCTGCGACGAAGAGCAGGAGGGCCATGGCCGCAGCGGAGAGGACCAACCGCCGGCCCCGGGGACCCGAGAGGAGGGGCGTACGGGGGGCTTCGGGGCGGGTGGCCTCCCGGAGGGCCCCTGCCAGGGCCTTCCCGGTGGGAAGCCGGTGGTCGGGCTTCCGGGCCAGGGCCCGGACCGTGACCACCGCCAGGGCCGGATCCACTTCCGGTCGCAGCTCCCGGGGATCTGGTGCCCGCGCCTCGCGGATGGCCCCCAGGAGGGAGGCTCGGTCCTCCCCCTGGAAGGGCCGCTCCCCGGTGAGCATCTCGAAGAGCACCACCCCCAGGGACCAGAGGTCGGATCGGCCGTCCAACGGGCCTCCCTCCACCTGCTCCGGGCTCATGTAGGCGGCGGTGCCTCCGGTGCTCCCGGAGCCACCCTCGTCGGCAACGGCCCGGGCGATCCCGAAATCCACCACCTTCACCCGCCCCGTGTCGTCGAAGAGGAGGTTCTCGGGCTTCACGTCCCGGTGGAGGATCCCCCGGGAATGGGCGGCGTCCAGGGCGTCGGCCACCTGCACCGCGATCCGCACCGCGTCCTCCACGGGGAGGGGTCCGTCCCGGAGCCGGTCCCTGAGCGTGCCTCCGGCGTAGCGGGCCATGGCGATGAAGGAGCGACCCTCCTCGTCCGTGCCCACGGCGAACACGGCGCCGATGCAGGGGTGATCCAGGGCGGAGGCGGCCCGGGCCTCCTCCAGGAGCCGGACCCCGTCGTCCAGCATGGGGGGAAGGAACTTGAGGGCCACGATCCGGTCCAGGAGCGGGTCGTGGGCCTCGTACACCGCCCCCATCCCGCCCTGGCCCAGGCGCCGGAGCACCCTGTAGCGTCCCACCATGTCCCCGGGGGAGGGCCCGAAGGCGGGGCGATCCGGGGGGGGAGGGGGTCGGGACGAATCCACCTCCCGGAGGAGGGCCGCGGCCCGCCCGGCCTCGAGGCCGCTGGCCAGCCCCGAAAGGGGGTCGGCACCGGACTCCGCTTCCTCGTGGGCTTCGAGGAGGCGCCGGACCCGGGCCAGGAGGGCGTCATCGCCCTCGGCCCCCTCCCGGAGGAAGGCGTCCCGCTCCCCCGGCGGGAGCTCCAGGGCCGCCTGGAAGAGGATCGAGATGCGGGCCCAGTCGGGTGCCGGTTGGGGAGGGCCCTCTCCGCTCCCCCGTCCAGGCTTTTCCCCTCTCACGATCCCGTTCCCTCCCCCCCGTCCGGGCTCCGCTCCCCCCGGAGGCTGTCGTGCAGCCAGGCACGGGCCAGGGCCCAGTCTCCCTTCACGGTGCGTGGGGAGACGCCCAGGGCCTCCGCGGTCTCCTCCACGCTGAGCCCCCCGAAGAAGCGGAGTTCCACCACGTGGGCCAGGCGGGGACTCTCGGTCTGGAGGGTCTGGAGGGCCCGGTCCAGATCCAGCAGGTCGGAGGCGTATCCGTCCACCGCCACCTGCTCCTCCCCCAGGGTCACCTGGGCGAACTCCCCTCCCCGCTTCGCCGCCCCCCGGCGGCGGGCCGCATCCACCAGGACGCGGCGCATGGCCTGCGCCGCCGCTCCGAAGAAGTAGGCTTTCCCCCGGCCGCCCACACGCTCGTCGTCGGCCAGCCGCAGGTAGGCCTCGTGGACGAGCTCGGTGGTGTGGAGCGTGGCCCCCACCCCCTCCCGCGCACGGTAGCGATGCGCCAGTTCCCGGAGCTCGTCTTCGAGGAGCTCCACGGAGGGGGCGTCGGGCCCCTCGGCCGGGGGGGGCGAATCGGTCATCTTCCCAGGATAGGCAGGAGAAATCCGTCCGGGCAACGGTGGAGCACCGCGCCGTTCCCGTCGGGTCAGCAAGCTCCGGGCCGGGAGGCGTTGCCCCCTTCCTCCCGTTCCTGCGCAGGAGAGGGTGGAAGTACGTGGTAGGACCCCTCACCCCCTTCCGGAGAACGAACCATGAAGCGCACCACCCTCCCCCTCGCCACCCTGGCCCTGGCCGGGGCCGTGGCCTTCGCAGCGTGCGAGGCCACCCCCACCGAGGCTCCGGCCGACGTGGACGCCCTCCATGGGGACCACGCGGGGCACGTCATGAACCAGCGGCCTGAGGCCGCTCCGGCCCACGGTGCTCCGGACCTCGCCCGGATCCGGGCGGGAACCGCTCGCTACCGCAACTTCGCACATGCCGAAGCCGATGGGTTCATCCCTGTGAGCCCCTGCATCGACTCCCCCGCCGGAGCCATGGGATTCCATTACGAGCACCCGGACCGCTTGGCGACCATTTCGGTGGATGCTGCTCGTCCGGAGATCCTCCTCTACGTACCCGCTGGTGGCGGTCGGATGGAGCTGGTCGGAGTGGAGTTCGTCGTCGATAGGACGGAATGGCACGACCTACACGGGGCGGACAAGCCGTCGGTGGCAGGACGCACATTTGATGAACCGATCCCCGGCCACCCAGCGCTGGACAACGCCTACTCCCTCCATGTGTGGCTCTGGGCGGACAATCCGAGCGGCCTCTTCGCTCCCTTCAATCCCGACGTCAGCTGCGGCTGACGGCCTCCCGCTCGCGCCGACGGGGATTCCTCCGCGATGCCGATCCTCCCACCCCTCCGTGTCCATCCCGGACCGGGGGGGTGGGTGTGGTTTGCGGGAGCACGGTCCATCGGCGCGATCCTCGTGGTCGTACTCCTCGGATGCGGGGAGGTGGGAGAGGGCCATCCTTCGTTCCAGGATGCTCGCCCGACAGCTGGAGGGAACCGGGACGGTGGGGTCTCCCGTCCCTTGGGTGCCCTCCTCGCAGGAGCCCCCGACCTGGCTCGACTCCGAGCCGGAACCGTCCCATACCATGACTTCACCCAGGCCCTGGAGGCCGGGTTCGTTGAGGTCAGCGGGCACAACGAGTGTGTGGCCCACCCGGAAGGAGGGGGGAAGGGGATCCGGTACGTCCAACCCGAACGGTTCGGGACCGTGGCCGTGGATCCCACCCGGCCCGAGATCCTGCTCTACCTTCCCCATCCCGATGGCCGGATGGAGCTGGTGGGGGTGGAGTTCGCCGTGGAGGCCGTAGTGTGGCATCGGGTCCACGGTGCGGACGCGGCACCCGAGCTGGCCGGAGTGCGGTACGACCCACCTGACCCGGAGGGTCCCGATCCCTTCCTGGAGAGCGCCTACACCCTCTCCGTCTGGCTCTGGAAGGACAATCCCCAGGGGATGTTCGCTCCCTTCAACCCCCGGGTGCGCTGCTCCTGACCGGCGGAGGGGGCGAGGGCGCCAGGAGGCCCTCCCGTGAGCGATCCCCCTTCCCACCCCGCCATCCCTCGCTCCCGCCCTTTCCAGGTCCCCCGCCCCTCCCGACCTTTGCAGGGCGGCGTTTCAGTTGAAGCCTCCCTCCTCGAGTTCCCTGCGGGGCGGCGCTTCAGGAGAGACGTCGAGCCCCCTCATCGCCATCTCCGGCACGGGAGACGACGTGGAACTCAAGGAAGCGCAGCGGCGGGTGGACCAGTGGATCTCCCAGTTCGCGGAGGGCTACTGGCCGCCCCTGGTGAACCTGGCCCGCCTCATGGAAGAGGTGGGGGAGTTGGCCCGGGAGCTGAACCACCGCTACGGGGCCAAGACCAAGAAGCCGGGGGAGCCGGAGCAGGACCTGGCCCTGGAGATGGCGGACATCCTCTTCGTGCTCCTGGCGCTGGCCAACGAGCAGGGGATCGATCTGGACGAGGCGCTGGAGCGGACCCTGGAGAAGTATCGGGTGCGGGACTCCCACCGGTGGGTGCGGAAGGACGGGGAGATGGGGGAGTCCGCAGCGCCGGAGGGGTAGCCGCGGACCCTCCTCGCCCCGGGAGGCGTGGATCCCGGGAATCTGTCCCAAATCCACATGGAGCCCCCCTGGGGTGCGGGTGAATCTTGTCCACCGGTTGGGCGGGCCGGGCGGTCTGCACCGGGTCCACTTCACCCAACACGCACCACAAGGAGGGAACCATGCTCAAGCGCCTCACCATCCCCGGATTCCTGCTGGCCGCCGCGCTGGCGTTCCTGGCGGCCCCCGACGGTCAGCTCGCGGCGTCGGACTGCGGCGCCAACAGGGGAAAAGAATGCACCCGGAACGAGTCCTGCCTCAACATCCTCTTCTTCAAGCAGTGCACCACCCGCTTCACCTACTACCCCGCCTCGCTCATCACCAACCCGGGAGGAGATACCTGGTGAGCCCCAGGGTCGGCGAAACGGGTTGACTCCCACCCCGCACCGGCTGCCCGGATGAAGGACGCCCGGCCCGACGGGCCGGATCGGGGTGGGGGTCGTCCCATGGCATGGGATGGACCGCAGGGTCCGAGAGCGATGGGAGGGGGGATGCGAAATCCTGTATCGGGGATTCTGACCATCTTGGTGGCGGTGCTCAGTCTTGCCGCGGGGGCGAGGTGGCATCAAGGGGCGCTGGCTGCACCGGACCGTATCGAGGTGTCGGAGGGGCCCGCGCTCCTCCTCGTCCTCCGGAGCGACGACTGCCCCGATCGGAGGGCGGGGTTGGAGCGCTGGCTGTCGGACCTGGGTGTGGACATCCCCCTGCGGCCTCCCGGCGTACCGTGGGATCGTCCCGCACGGGGGGGGAGGCAGGAAGGGAAGGTCCCTGGCCTGGGTCTTCGCGTGGTCCACCTGTCCGGTTCGCCGGGTTTCCTCGGATGGCCGCCGGGGGAGGGGCTTCCTACACGGGTCCGACCGGTGGACGCGGATCTTGGGCGGAGGGCCTCCCGGGCCCTCAAGCGCGCCGGGGTTCGGGGGACGCCTGCCTTCCTGCTCCTGGATGGGCAGGGCCGGGTCATGCTGGGCGAGGAGGTGACTAACGAGGGGCCCGGGCCTCGCCTGGCCCTGGCCGGACGGCTGATCCCGGGTCTCGTCTCCCCTCCCGAGCCCACGCACTCCCCTTCGCCAGGGGAGGAAGAGGGGTGCCGGGGACGGCCCGGAGACGCGGACGAATCCTGTCCGGCGGGGGAAGCATGGAGTTCGTGACGTGGGGTCTGGCCCTGGGCTCGCTCCTGGCCTGGCTGGGAGTGGGTCCCCTCCTGGCATGGCGCCCTCCCTGCGTTCCCATGAGCGCGGGGCGGAATGTGAGGCGGTTCATCTGGTTGGCACTCTGGGCGGCCGCACTGGGCGGAGGCCTGATGGGTCCCCAGTTGTGGACGGGGTCCCGTCCGGAGTTCTCAGGACGGACCGATCTGGAGGCGCCGGGGAACCGGACGACTCGGACCGTTCGACTCCCCTTCCTTCAGGAGGAAAGGGAGGATCGCCATGACATCCAAGGCGAGTGGATGGACGCCAGGATCCGCACGCGCATGCACCTTCCCGTGGGGCTCCTGGCCTTCTTCGGCCTCCTTGGTTGGGGATGGTACCGGTCCGTGGGTACCCGGGGATCGGGAACCGGGGGCGACCAGACCCCCCGCCGGACCGTCGTCCTGGTGTTCTCCGCGTTGGCGGCGGGGGGAATCTCGGCCTGCGGGGGGGAAGTCGATCCGGGGGGATTGGATCGGCCCACGCGGATCCTCGTCGAGGTCGACTGGGACACGGTCTTCCATGTGCGGGTTGGCTCGGAGGACACCCTTCTCTACTCCGCTTCCCGGGTGGCGGCGGGAGAAGCCGGCGTGTGGGTTGGCGACCTGATCGGTCTGCGGGTCGCCCACTTCGACTGGACCGGAGAGCTCCGATGGTACGCGGGGGGACGAGGCCAGGGCCCCGGCGAGTTCTCCAACCCGCGGGTGGTGAGCGCCGACGGAGTCGGGGGCGTCTGGGTGGTGGATCACGACAATTCCCGGATCACCGGGTTCGACGGAAACGGTCGCCTATCCACGGAGGTGTCGCTCAGGGGAATGGAAGGAGTCGCCCCGAACCTTGTGGTGAACCATTCCGGGGACCGATTCCTGGGTATGCTGTATGGGGAAGGTCTGATCCCCCTGGAGCTAAGCCTGAACGGGCACCCGAGGGAGGGTCGGACCCTCCCGATCCCGGGGGTGGAGGGGGCTCGGGGGTTCGCTCTCCAGGGGACGATCGCCCGGGACCCAAGGGGGGATCGATGGGTGTTCGCCTCCAGCTTCGGCGACGGCATCCACCGCATGGAGGGGACCTCACGGATCGGGCCGCCTCTGCGGTTCCCCGAGGAGATTCCCTTCCCCCGCCTCATCGAGGAGGTGGTGGTGGAGGGGAACGTGACCACGAGGTCGCAGCGCCTCTCAGGCTTCCACCCTGCGGCCGGGGGGGTGGCCCTGGCCGGGGGCAGGATCCTCGTCCTCTTCGTGGGAGAGACGGAACACCGAGCGAGGATCCTGGACATCTACGACTTCGAGTCGGGGGACTACCTGGAGTCCGTCCTGGTCCCCCGCCCGGGAGCCCTGGCGGCCTGGGAGGATCGAATCGTCCTGGCGTACGACGATCCTACCCCCGGTGTGCTCGTCCTCCGCCGGAGGGAGTGACAGGAAGGCCCATCGGGTGCGGGTGCCGATCCGGAGACATGGGTTCCTGTGGAGGCCTGGGTCACCCATACTCCCCGGATCAGGTCCCCCGGGGGTCGGTGCTCCGGGCCAACGCCTCAACGAACCGATCCACGTCCTCCTCGGTGTTGTAGAAGTGGGGGGAGACACGGACGTGGCCGGGGCGGTGGTCCACGATGATGCCCTCCCCGGCAAGCGCGGCAACGGCTGACGCGGGACGGGGGTGTTTCACCATGACGATGGCGGTCCGCTCCACGGGCCGGGAAGCCACCCGGAGGGAAAAACCAGCCCCCTCCAGCTCCTGCACCAGCCGTTGGGAGAGGCTCCGGTTACGGGCTTCAATGGCCTCGATCCCCACGGAGTCGATGAGTTCCTGACCCCCCAGCGCGGTGTGGACCGTGGGCACCGCCGGCGTCCCCATCTCGAAGCGGCGGGCGTCATCCCGGAGAGCGAACCCCTCCAGGTCGAATTCGAAGGGATCCCGGGTGGCGAACCAGGAGGTGATGCGGGGCTGGAGGTCCCGGATCCGGTCCCTCCGGACGTAGAGGTAGGCCAGGCCCGGTCCCCCGCAGAGCCACTTGAGGGGACCCGTGGTGTAGGCATCCACCTCGGACCGGTGGAGATCCAGCGCCACCTGTCCCGCACCCTGGTATCCGTCGATGAGGGAGAGGGCCCCGGCCTCCCGGGCGATCCGGGCCAGTGCGCCCAGGTCCTGCCGTGCGCCGGTGGTGAAGTAGACGTGGGAGGTGGCCAGGATCGCGGTTCGCTCATCCACCGCCTCCCGGAACTGATCCGGATGGATGGTGACGCCGTCCTCGCTCCTCAGCACCACCATCTCCACGTCGGGCTTCACCGCGAACTGGTAGCCCAGGGTGGGAAAATCCAGCTCCGTGGTCACCACCCGGGGCCGGGCCCGCCAGTCCACGCTTTCGGCGATGGATGAGAGGGCCACCGAGGTGGACGGGGAAAGCGCCACCTCCTCCTCCGCCGCTCCCAGGAACCCCGCCACCCGGCCTCGGAGCTCGTCCAGCCGCCCCAGCCAGTGGCTGTACCAGGCCGAGGCACCCAGTTCGTGCCAGAGCTCGGTGAATTCCCCCAGACGAGCCTCCCCCCGCTGGGATAGCGCCCCCAGCGAGCAGGAGTTCAGATAGGTCTTCCGCTCGAGGATGGGGAACTCACTCCGGAGTTCGTCCAGCCGGTGGGAGGGGAGGCCGGCGGTGGATGGGTTCACGGCAGGGGGTCGGGAAGGGGGGAGGAGGAGAGGGGGGAGGGGTGGGCGGCCCCGGGGTTCTGTACCCTCCCCGGATCCTGGATGCCGGGCCGGGGTCCTGTACCCCGGTCCGCCAGCAGGTTCACCTCCGAATGTCCGCGTTTCCCCTCGACCCCGGAAGAGGGTTCTGCCAACGGCGCCACCGCCCCACGCCCCGCGACCCATGCCCCAGAACGTCCTCACCGCCCGGGAGGTGACCCGGGTCTACCAGATGGGTGAAGTGAAGGTCCACGCCCTCCGGGGCGTGGATTTCCATCTGGAGGAGGGGGAGTTCTTGGTCCTGGTGGGCGCCTCGGGGTCCGGGAAGTCCACCCTCATGAACATCCTGGGAGGCCTGGATCGGCCCACGTCGGGAACCCTCCACTTCCGGGACCGGGACCTTTCGGGGGCCTCGGACCGGGAGCTCACGGAGTACCGCCGGCACCACGTGGGCTTCGTCTTCCAGTTCTACAACCTCATGCCCTCCCTCACGGCCCGGGAGAACGTGGGGCTCGTGACGGAGATCTCCCGGGACCCCCTCTCCCCGGAGGAGGCGCTGGAAATGGTGGGTCTGGCCGAGCGGATGGACCACTTCCCGTCGCAGCTCTCCGGGGGTGAGCAGCAGCGGGTGGCCGTGGCCCGGGCCATTGCGAAGCGCCCGGAGCTCCTCTTGTGTGACGAGCCCACCGGAGCCCTGGACTACCGATCCGGCGTCGTGGTCCTGGAGGTCATCGAACGGGTGAACCGCGAGCTGGGAACGGCCACGGCGGTCATCACACACAACGCACCCATCGCCGAGATGGCCCACCGGGTGGTGCTCCTCCACGACGGAACCGTGCAGGAGGAGCACCGGAACGAGACCCGGGCGGAGGCCGGGGACATCCGGTGGTAGGGAGCCGGGAGGAAGGGGCGGAGGGGGGCGCGGCGACCGGCGGGGAGACCGGCGTGGAGACGGGCGCGGACCCGGGCCTGGGGGGACTCCGCCTCTCCGCCCTGGACCGGAAGCTGGTGCGGGACCTCCGGGGGATGCTGGGCCAGGGGATCACCATCGCCCTGGTGGTGGCGGCAGGGATCGGCGGGTTCATCGCCCTGCGCGCCACCTTCGCCTCCCTCCAGGAATCCCGGGACACGTACTACGAGCGATACCGGTTCGGTGACGTCTTCGCCCAGCTCGAGCGGGCTCCCGAGGGCCTGGTCTCCCGAATCGAGGGCATCCCCGGAGTGGCCGTGGCGTACACCCGGGTGGTGGAGCCGGTGCGGATCCCCCTGGAGGGCGTGGTCCAGTCCCCGGTGGGTCAGGTGGTGACCCTCCCTCCCGACGGGAATCCCCCCCTCAACGGCATCCTGGTCAGGGAGGGCCGGCTCCCCGACCCCGGCCGGGACGACGAGGCCCTGCTCCTGGACGCGTTCGCGGATCGGTGGGGCTTCTCCAGCGGGGATACCCTGAGGGTCGTGATGAACGGCTCCCTCCGCCCTGTCCTGGTGACGGGGCTCGCCACCTCCCCGGAGTTCGTCTATCCCATCCCGCCTGGGGGTGCCCTCATCCCCGACGACGAGCGCTTCGCCGTACTCTGGATGGACCGGAGGGGAATCGCCCCGGTCTTCCGCATGGAGGGGGCGTTCAACGACGTGGTGCTCCGCCTGAACCGGGGCGCCTCGGAGCGCCAGGTGCTGTCCCGGTTGGATGACCTGCTGGAGCCCTTCGGAGGCCGGGGGGGTGTGGGGCGGGATCTCCAGGCCTCCAACTTCATCCTGGAGGGGGAGCTGGACCAGCTCCGCCAGTTCGCCACCGTGGTGCCCATGATCTTCCTGGGGGTGGCCGCCTTCCTCCTGAACGTGGTCCTCTCCCGTCTCCTCCACCTCCAACGGACCCAGGTGGCGGCCCTGAAGGCCCTGGGGTACCGGGACCGGGAGATCGGGCTCCACTTCCTGACGATGGTGTCCGGCGAGGTGGTCGCGGGTTCGGCCCTGGGGGTGGCCCTGGGGGCCTGGCTCGGCAGCGCCATGACGGACCTCTACGGCGGCTTCTTCGGATTCCCGGTCCTGGAGTTCCGCATGGGGTGGGGGCTTCCCCTGGCCGGGGTGCTGGTGGCCCTCCTGGCCGGGGGGGCGGGGGCCTTCGGAAGCCTCCGGAAGATCCTCTCCCTCTCCCCCGCCGAGGCCATGAACCCCGAGCCCCCGGCCCGGTACCGCCCCACCCTCCCGGAGCGCCTGGGGCTGGGCCGCCTGGTGGGGCCCACCGGGCGCATGGTCCTCCGGGAGGTGGGCCGAAGACCCGTCCGCACCGGGCTTTCCGCCCTCGGAATCGCCATGGCGGTGGGCATCCTGGTGGTTTCCCGGTTCAGCGGGGACGCTCTGGAGTTCCTCATCGAGAACCACTTCTACCGGGCCTGGCGGGAAAGCGTCACCGTGACCTTCACGGGACCCGTTCCCCAGCGGGGCGTGCGGGAGCTCCTCCCCCTGCCGGGGGTGGAGCGGGCCGAGGGGATCCGGGTAACCCCGGCTCGGATGCATGCGGGTCACCGGTGGCGCGATGTGCCCCTGCAGGGGTATCCCGAAGGGAGTCGCCTACGCCGGCTCATGGACGACCGGGGCGGGACCCACCCCCTGCCCAATGGCGGGGTGGTCATCACGGCCAAGCTGGGGGAGGTGTTGGGGGTCGGGGTGGGGGACACGGTCCGGGTGACCCTCCGGGAGGGTCGGCCGGGGGACGCTCAGCTGGTGGTGACGGGGACGGTGGAGGAGATGTTCGGGCTCCAGGGACACATGCGGCTTCGGGACCTGAACGCCCTCCTGGGAGAGGAGCCCCGGGTTTCCCAGGCCCTCCTGAGCATCGAGGCGGGCTCCTTCCCGGCCCTGGAGCGGCGGCTCTCCCGGCTGCCCATGGTGGCGGACGTGGGGAGCCGGGACGCGCTGGTGGAGCGGTTCCGGGAGCAGAGCGGGGAACTCCTCCTGGTGATGACCCTCATCCTCACGGTCTTTGCCACCGTCATCGCCGCCGGGGTGGTCTACAACAACGCCCGGGTGGCCGTGTCCATGCGGGAACGGGACCTGGCGTCCCTCCGGGTTCTGGGGTTCACCCGCCGGGAGATCTCGGTGGTCCTGCTGGGGGAGATGGCGGTGCAGGTACTCCTGGCCATCCCCCTGGGGCTGTGGATCGGCCGGGAGCTCTGCCAGGGGATCGCCGGAACGGTGGACCCGGAGCGCTACCGGCTTCCGTTGGTCCTCAGCCCCTCCACCTACGGGTACGCGGTGGCGGTCGTCCTCCTGGCCTCCCTGGTGAGCGCCCTGCTGGTGCGGCGGCGCCTGGACCACCTGGATCTCATCGGCGTGCTGAAGACGCGAGAATAGACGGGGCCGCGGGGAGGAGGGAGGCGGCCGAACACGGAGGCGACGGCAATCACCCAAGTAGGGGGCCGAGCATGGGTTCGAAGGGGAGGGAGACAGATGGAAAGGCCGCTCCGGCCTGGGAAGCACCCCGGTGGCTCCGAACCACCGTGGTGGTCCTCCTGGCCGTGGGGGTCGTGGCCGTGATCGTCCTGGCCCTTCGGCCGCAGCCGGTCTCCGTGGATCTGGCGCAGGTGGACCGGGGCGTGGTGGAGGTGGATGTGGAGGAGGATGGTCGGACCCGGGTGCGGGATCGGTACGCCCTGGCCGCCCCGGTCTCGGCCACCCTCCGCCGCATCACCCTGGAGGCCGGGGACCGGGTGGAGGAGGGTGAGGTCCTGGCGTGGCTCGACGGACCCGAATCCCCCCTCACCGACCCTCGCACCGAGGCCCAGCTCCGGGCCCGGCTGACTGCGGCGGAGGCGGGGGTGGAGCGCGCCCGCGCCCTGGCCGAGGCGGCGGAGGCGGGGCTCGTGGAGGCCCGGGAGGCCGTCCGGCGGCAGGAGATCTCCCTGGAGCTGGGAGGCGGCTCCGCGGCGGCGCTGGAGCGGGCCCGGGCACTTCTCCGGGCCCGGGAGGCCGAGCTCCGCTCCGCCGAGTTCGGGATCCAGGCCGCCCGGGGGGAGGTGGAGGACCTCCGCCTGGCACTCCGGGCTCCCACCACCGTCCGTCCGGGGGAAGAGACCCTCACCCTCCGGGCTCCGGTGACGGGAACCGTCCTCCGCGTCCACCGGGAGAGCGGGGGCGTGGTGGGACCGGGGGAGCTGCTCCTGGAGGTAGGGGACCCCTCCGCCCTGGAGGTGGTGGTGGACCTTCTCTCTGCGGATGCGGTGCGGGTGCCGGAAGGCGCCGACGCGCGGATCAGCGGATGGGGCGGCGACGGAGACCTTCCCGCCAGGGTGCGGAGAGTGGAGCCGTCGGGGTTCACCCGGGTCTCGGCCCTGGGGATCGAGGAGCAGAGGGTGAACGTGATCCTGGACGCCCTGGAGGCTCCGGAGTGGACCCGCCTGGGGGATGGGTTCCGGGTGGAGGTCCGGGTGATCCTGGACCGGGCCGAGGACGTGCTCCGGGTGCCGGCGGGGGCCGTGTTCCGACTGGGGGAGGGGTGGGCGGTGTTCCGTGCCTCCGAGGGGCGCCTGGAGGAGGTCCCGGTGGAGGTGGGGCGCAGGAGTCAGGCGGAGGTGGAGATCCGATCCGGGCTCTCGGAGGGGGACCGGGTCGTGGTCTATCCCGCGGACCGGGCCGAGGACGGCGCACGCTATCGCGCCAGATCCGGTAGCTGAACCTCTCTCCCGGATCCATGCTCCTTCTCGTGGTGGTGGCGCTCCTCCCCTGGATCCTCCTGGGGATCTTCATGGCCTTTTTCATCCGCGAGCCCCGTCCCCTTCCTCCGGCGGGCGCGGGTGCTCTGCCGGGGGCCGGTGGTCCGCCGGGGGCCGGTGCTCCCTGGGGGACGGGCGATGAAGCCCTCCCGCCCCTGGTCTCCGTCATCGTCCCGGCCAGGAACGAAGCCAGGAACATCGTTCCGTGCCTGGAGAGCCTGGTCCGTCAGGACCACCCCCGATTCGAGGTGGTGGTGGTGGACGACCGCTCCGAGGATGCCACCGCCGAGAGGGCCCGGGCCGTACCCCGGGGGAACGCCCAGGTCCTCCGGGTCGTGGAGGGGTCCGACCTCCCCGAGGGGTGGTTCGGGAAGCCCTGGGCCTGCCGGCAGGGGGCGGACGCCGCGGCCGGCGAGATCCTCCTCTTCACCGATGCCGACACCACCCATGGTCCGGATCTCCTCACCCGGGCCCTGGCGGCCATGGAGGAGGATCGGGCCGACGTCCTCTCCCTCCTGGGGGACCAGGAGATGGGGACCTTCGCCGAGCGACTGGTGCAGCCCCAGGTGTTCGCGCTCCTGGGGCTCCGGTTCCACCGTCTGGACCGGGTGGTCACGCCCGGGCGCTGGACCGACGCCATCGCCAATGGTCAGTACATCCTGGTCCGGAAACCGGCGTATACGTCTATCGGAGGCCACGACGCGGTACGGGGGGAGGTGGTGGAGGACCTCCGGCTGGCGCAGGAGCTGGTCCGGGCCGGCCACCGCCTCTCCCTCCGCCTGGCTCGGGACGCCTTCTCCACCCGGATGTATACCTCCCTTCAGGAGGTGGTGAACGGCTGGACGAAGAACGTGGCGGTGGGGGCGCGGCAGTCCTCGGGGAGACTGGCACCCCTGGCCCTCCCCGGGCTCCTCCTCTTCCTGGCCGGGGTGTGGCTCGTCCCCCCGGCGGCCTTCCTCGTCTCTGCGGTGGGGGCACTCCTCCTTGGGTCCGGGACCACCCCCTGGACCTCCCTTCCCTTCCTGGCCTGGGGCGGGGCGGCCGCCTTCTGCACCGTGGCCATCCAGGCCGGCGTCTACGGGCGGTTCGGCGTGTCGCCCGCGATGGCGCTCCTCCACCCCCTGGGCGCCCTCGTGATGGCCGTCATCGTGGTCCGGAGCTGGATCCGGGGCGAGGGACGGATCGAGTGGAAGGGGCGACGCTATTCCGGGGGGGAGGTGGTGCCTGTGGAGGCAAACAGCTCAGAGGATGGGGGCCAGGAGGCCCGCAGCCCGTGAGGCGGCGCGCTTCAGGAACGGGGCCTCCTGCACCTCCTCCAGGGTCATGGAGCGGGATCGGTGGAAGTCGGCCTCGAACATGGCCTCCACCTCGCCTGCGAACTCCGGGTCCAGGACCAGGGCCGTGATCTCGAAGTTCAGGCGGAACGACCGGTTGTCCAGGTTCAGCGTCCCCACCGCGGAGGCCACCCGGTCCAGCAGGACGGATTTCCCGTGGAGGAATCCCGCCTCGTAGCGGTGGATCCGGACGCCCGCCTCCAGGAGGCCCTGGAGGAAGCTGAAGGAGGCGAGCCCCACGACGATGTGGTCCGCCCGGTCCGGGATGAGGATCCGCACGTCCACCCCCCGGAGGGCGGCCAGGCGCAGGGCGGCCAGGACGCCTCCGTCGGGGACGAAGTAGGGACTCGAGATCCAGATCCGCTCCGCTGCCATGTGGATGGCGTGCTGCACCAGGAGACTGCCCGTTTCCATGGGATCCGCGGGTCCGGAGGGGACGATGAGGACGGGAACATCGCTTCCGGATGGAGCGGGCTCCGGCTCCCAGTTCAGCTCCGGGAGCTGGTCGGTGGCCCAGTTCCAGTCCTCCAGGAAGGAGAGTTGCAGACTGAGGGCCGAGGGCCCCCCGACCCGGAGGTGGGTCTCCCGGAGGTCGCCAAGGTCGGGATCCCGGCCCAGGTACTCGTCCCCCAGGTTGATGCCGCCCACCCACCCCTCCAGACCGTCCACCACCATGACCTTCCGATGGTTCCGGAAATTGAGCTGGAACCGGTTCCCCGGACCCTTGGTGGAGTGGAACCGACGGACCTGGGCCCCCGAGGAGGCCAGCGTCTCCACCCACGTGTCGGAGAGCCGGAGGCTGCCCACCTCGTCGTACAGGAAGAGGACCCGGACGCCCTCCCGGGCCCGGGCCATGAGACGATCCCGGAACTCCCGGCCGATGCCGTCGTCCTTCACGATGTAGAACTGGACCAGGATGTACTCCCGCGCCCGTTCGATCCCCTGTAGGAGGCTCCCGTAGATGGCCTCTCCGTCCACCAGGAGCTCCACCTCGTTCCCGGACAGGACCGGGAGCGCCGCCAGGGCCTCCACCGCCCGGATCCCCCCCCGCTCCTCGGGGAGGGAGATCTCGTAGGGGTGGATCTCCCGCATCTTCTCCTGGAGGGTCCGCCGGAGGCGGGAGTCCACGTCCCGGCGGGAGACCAGGTACCCCTCGAAGCGGCGACGGCCCAGTACCCAGTAGACAGGCACCGCCACCCAGGGGAGCGTGTTCAGCGCCAGGATCCACGCCAGCGTCCCCTGGGGGGTCCGGGTGGACATGAGGGCCGCCACGGAGGTGGCGAGGCCCACGGCGTGGGCCAGGA
>JBJHCB010000018.1:0-17369 GCA_050485805.1 Gemmatimonadota bacterium
GGCAGGGCGTCCCCCCCACCGGCCGGGAGTAGAGGAGGGTATCCCGGGGGATCCGGAGCCCGCTGCTGGGCTTCCCCTGCTCCGGATCCAGGTGGAACTGGACCAGGGACATGGACGGGAGGGGACGGACGAAGTGGGGATGCACCACCTCCAGGAGGGCCTCGCTGACCTCGGAGACGTCCTCGTCCAGCCTCAGGTGGATCCGTGCGGCCAGGAAGGCGAATCCCTCCAGGAGCCGCTCGGTGTGGGGGTCGTCACACTTGTTGGGGGCCAGCTGGAGGCGGGACGCCACCTTGGGATAGCGTTCCGCGAACGCCGCCCCGGTGCGCCGGAGGTAGGTCAGCTCCCGCTCGTAGTAGTAGAGGAGGTCGTCACGCATCGGCATCCCCCTCCACGCTGATGGTCCCGCTGCTCACCTCCAGGACCGTGTCGAAGGCGATGCGCTCCGGCTCGGGGTCCAGGCGGAGCAGGCCCTCCACCAGGAAGCGGATCCGATGGCGCTGGCTGCCCTCGTGGGGGCGGATGGTGACCTTCACCTGGGTCAGCCGCGGCTCGAAGGTCCGGATGGCCTCCTCCACCTCCCGGAGGAGGCGTTGATGGGCCTCGGGGGAGTCGGCGCTGAGGGAGGTGAGGTCGGGGAGCCCGTAGTGGAAGACCGAATCCCGCACCTCCCCGAGGTGGGCCGGGGCGGGTTCGGGGGTGCGCCGGGTGTTCAACAACCATTCCAGGTCCCGACGCACCGAGGCCCGCTTGAGCGCCACCGAGGTCGCCCAGTCCGGGGGGGCTTCCGCCGGGACCCCCGGCTCCCGGTCGATGAGTCGCTCCAGGACCGACTGCTGCACCGCCGGGTCGAGCCGGTGGTCACTCACGGGCTTGTGGGGCCCTGGAGATGGATGGCCTGCATGGGGTCCAACCGGCAGATGCGCAGGTAGAGTTCCTGCATCTCCCCTTCGTTCCCTCCCATGCTGCTCATGCAGCGGTAGAGGAGGCCCATGGGGCGCGCCACCACCTCTCCGGCCTCGTACTCCTCGAGACCGTGCTTCTCGATCTGGGCCATCAGGTCCTGGAGGATGGGCAGGGCGATGGCCTCCCGACCCACGTCCACCATGATGGCGGCGGCCTGGGACCGCCGGAGGAACCGCTCCCGCTCACTCCCCTCCTGGGCCGCCTGGACGATGAGGAGCTCGATGGCCTTCTCGGGCTCACCGGCCCGGACCTTCTCCATGGCCCGGTCGTAGGGCGTGCGACTGGTGGGCCGGAGCCCCGGACTGTCCCCTCCCCCGTCCCCGTTGGCCCGGAGGAGCCCCGATTCCTCGAGCCACCCCCGGGTGGCCTGGTTCGCCGTGGGGGTGTCGTCCATGAGGGTGAGGGTGTGGAGGCGGGGAACGTCCTGGAGAAGGGACTGGAGGGCCCGCCGCACGGCGTTCCCCACCCGGTCGTACTCGCTTCCCAGTCCGGCACACGCATCCAGCACATACCGCTGGAGATCCAGCCACCCCCGGCCGTGGGAGGTGGCCATGACCTGCTCGCACCCCTCCAGGAGCTCGGCCCACCGCTCGTCCAGGAGCAGGGTGCGGAGCTGGGCCCGCTGCTCGGTGGGGGGAGCGGTGAGGAGCCTGGGGTCCACGTCGGGGGCCTGCTGCCGCAGCTCCCCCCAGCGGAATCCCCGGAGAAGGAGATAGGGGGCGGGGTCGGTGGAATCCTCCGTGCGGAGGAAGCTTGCGGCCTGGGCCACCCGGGCCTCGGCCTCCTGGCGGGTCCGGGGGACGGCGGCGACGGTGCCCCCCGGGGTCGCCGCCGGAGGGGTGGGCGCAGAGGAGGCCGGCGCCGGACCGGATCCCGGGGGTGCCGGCTCCGACGGAGGTCCGGCGACCTCCTCCACCTCCCCGGCCTCCGCCGCCGCCGGGGTCTCCGCCGGGGCGGGGTCCGGGTCCTGGGCGAGCTTCGCGTCCAGGAGGGGCTGCACCGCCTGGCGGAGCTCCTCCATGGCCCCCCGGAGGGGACTCAGACGCGGTGCATCCACGCCGAAGCGGTCACGCCCCGTGGCGTCCAGGGCGTCCAGGGCCCCGAGGGACGCCTGGATGCCGTCCATGAGTCCCTTGTACCAGGTCTTGGGCGTGCCGGCCACGGCAGCGTCCCAGTCCTCGGCCGTGAGCTTCCCCGCCTCGATGGCCGCCGCCCGTTCCTTCTTCTTGTCCGAGGTCCCGGCGTCCCCCTCGTACCCCACCCCCCTGGCTTCCCGCTGGTGGAAGAGGTTGTGCTCGGAACCCGTGATGGGGGTGAGGAGGACCGCCGGCCCGAGGTACTGTCCCACCCAATCCAGGGGGGCGGCGCGGAACTCCAGGTCGTCCTCCTCCTCCAGCAGCGGGTAGAGGTGGTTCCAGTGGTCCTCCAGCAGACGTCGGAGGAGCTCCAGGGCCTGGGCCAGACCCGCCATCCCCTCCCGCTTCAGCATGGCCTCGGTGAGCCAGGCCGCCAGCTGGAGGTCCTTCGAACGCCCGGAGATGGCCTCGGTGGAGAGCTTCACCACCTTGGCCCAGTCCGCGGTCTTCCGTTCCCGTTCCCACGCCCCCGTGGGAAGGTCGTCCTCCTCGGTCCGCGCCTGCTTGATCTCGGTGTAGACGGGCTCGTATCGGATGTCTTCCCCACCCGGCTTCTCCTCCGAGATCGGCCGGAGGAGGGCCTCCATGTCCAGGGGCATGTCCGTCAGTCGCCTTCGGTGGGAGGATCGATGAGGAGCTCCCGGACGTCCAGGAGGGGGATCAGCGTTCCGTCCACCTCCAGGAGCTTGGGGCCCAGGGGCGCCTCGCCCCCGTCGGGGAGGTCCACCCAATCCACCTCCCGTCCGAGGCGGACGGCACCGTCGGGGTGCTCCCACGAGAGGGGAGCCACGGCGGGGAGGATCACCTCACCGAATTCGAAGTCCTTCAGGCCCGGGCCGGCCTTGACCCGGGCACTGGGCCAGAGGAGGTCCCGGAGACGGCTGGGCGCCTCGATCCCCACTTCCGAGAGGTGGGCCAGCGGAACCCAGGTGTACTGCCCCGCCGCGATGACCTCCAGGCGGGGACCGATGCGGGGGTCCGCGTCGGAGATGGAGGAGAACCGCTCCCCGTTGAGGCTCCCCGACACCGGGCCCCCGTCGGACCAGGGCGGAATCCGACCCTCCCGGAAGAGGGCCTGACGCTCCCTCTCCCCGTGGAGGGCGCTCCGGTAGAGGAGCGCGCCCATCCCTGCCTCCCGGCTCCCGTCGGCAATGACGTCCAACTGCTTCTCGGCGCGGTCGAACCGACCTGCGAAGCAGAGGAGCTCGAAGAGGAAGGTCCGGGCTCGCACGTCCGCCGGATTGGAGCGGAGCGTGGAGCCCAGGACCTCGATGGCCTCATCGAGCCGGCCGTCCTGATAGAGCTTCTGGGCATCCATGGCGGCCGGCTTCACCGGGTCACTGCTTCACGTTCTTCGCGATGTCCCAGCCCACCTCCGGCTTCTCCCCCTCGCCCCCCGAGGACTCCTGGGTGGAGTACTGCACCTTGAAGCGGGCGAAGTTCAGGGTCAGGTTCTCGGTGAACCGGTCCTCGCCCCCGCTCCCCCCGGTGCTCACCGCGGTCACCATCACGTCCTCCATGGTGATGACCAGGTACTCCAGGGGATTGTCCCCTCCTGCCTTCCTCACGGTGAGGATCGCGGAGCTGTAGTGCTCCCCGTTGCAGCAGTGGAGCATGAGGTCCGTGGAGGCCTTGTCCACCCACTTCGTCACGGAGAGATCCTGCACGTTCACCTTCCCTGCACCGCCTCCGGTGGAGACGTGCAGCGTTCCAGCCTGGCTCATCCCCCAGCTGAAGGCCAGGACATCGATGGCTCCCTTCTTGCTATCGTCGGACGACTCCCCTTCCACGCCTTCGATCTCCAGGAACATGTCCACTGCCATGGTCGTCTCTCCCCATTCATGGGTTGTCTGGTAAGGCGATGTCCTGGCCGACCGGCCCGGCCCGCCGAGTCGTTCCCGCGTGTCCTGCCCGGGGCGGGGGTCACCCGGCAGGGCCCCCCATCCCTCGGCCCTTCACCCGCGTCAGGCCGCCGGCGCCGGCAGGTCCGCCACCAGACGCATGGACATGGTCAGTTCGTCCAGTTGGAAGTGGGGCCGGAGGAAGGCGACGGCCCGATAGGCCCCCGGTTTTCCGGGGATCTCGAAGACGTCCACCCGGGCTTCCTTCAGCGGCTTCTCCGCCTTGATGCGGGGCCCTGCACTGTCGTTGGAGACCACGTAGTTCTTGATCCACCGGTTGAGGAAGGCCTGTGCTTCGGCGCGGGTGGTGTACCCTCCGATCTTGTCCCGCATCATGGCCTTCAGGTAGTGGGCGAACCGGGAGACGGCGAAGATGTAGGGGAGCTGCGCCGAGATCCGGGCGTTGGCCGTGGCCTCGGGGGTGTCGTAGACCTTCGGCTTCTGACAGGACTGGACGCTGAAGAAGGCGGCCTTGGAAGTCCCCTTCTGGTGCACCAGGGGGATGAAGCCCAGGTCCGCCATCTCCTTCTCGCGCCGGTCCGTGACCGCCACCTCGGTGGGACACTTCATGGCCAGGTCGCCGGACTCGGTCCGGAAGTTGTGGGTGGGCATCCCCTCCACCAGTCCTCCGCTCTCCACCCCCCGGATGGTGGCGCACCACCCGTAGGTCGCGAAGGACTGGGTCACCCGTGCGCCGAGGGCCCAGGCGGAGTTCCCCCACAGGTACTTGGAGTGGTCCGTCCCGTCCACCCGCTCCTCGAAGGCGAAGGCCTCCACGGGGACGGTGGCCTGGCCGTAGGGCTCCCGGAGGAGCATGCGAGGGGCGGTGAGCCCCACGTACCGGGAGTCCTCGCTGTCCCGGAAGTTCTTCCAACGGGCGTACTCGGTGGTGTCGAACACCTTGGCCAGGTCCCGGGGGGCGTCCAGCTGCTCGTAGCTCTCCAGGTTGAACATCTCCGAGGAGGCGGCAGACAGGAACGGGGCGTGGGAGGCGGCAGCCACCTGGGAGATCTTCTCCAGGAGCTCGATGTCCTGCCCCGACTTCCCGAACTCGTAGTCGCCGATGAGGGCGCCGAAGGGGGATCCGCCGAAGACCCCGAACTCCTCCTCGTACACCTTCTTGAAGAGGGCGCTCTGATCGAACTCCGGGGCTCTCTGGAGGTCCCGGAGCAGTTCCTTCTTCGAGACGTTCAGCACCTTGATCCTGAGGTTGGTCCCGGTCTCGGAGTTGTTCAGGAGGTACTTGAGACCCCGCCAGGCCGCCTCGAGGCGCTGGAACTCGGAGTGGTGGATGATCTCGTTGGTCTGGATGGAGATGAGATGATCGATCTGGGCGATGCGGGCATTGATCATCGCCTCGGTATCGTGGGAGATGGTCATCTCCCCTTCCATGATCTCCGAGACGAACCGCTTCACCAGGGTCCGACCCCGCTCCTTCTGGGCGGGCTCACTGTCGAAGCGGCCGGAGTCGACGATCTGGTCCAGGAGGCTCAGCTCCGTGGTCTCGCCGGCTCCCGCCGCGACCTGCTCCTGTGCGTCAGCCATCGGAGTCACCCTCCCCGTTCCCGGTGCCGATCTCGCCCTTCAGACGACTCAGCTTCTCCTCGTCGGAAAGCGTCGCCTGCAGGATCTCCTCCAGCTTGTCGTTCCCCTGCAGGCTTCCCCGGAGGTCGGCCAGACTCTGGCGGAGCTCCAGGAGCTTCCGGAGGGGATCCACCTGACGGGCCACGCGGTCGGGGGAGAAATCGTCGAGGCTCTCGAACTTCAGGTCCACACCCAGCTTGCCCGCCTCCGGGTCCTCGCTCAGGAGGTTGTCCACGGTGAACTGGAGGTGGGGCTTCATGCTCTTCAGCACGTCATCGAAGTTGTCCGGGGTCACCTCCACGAACTTCCGGTCCTTGAGCTTCGCCAGGGGCTCCGCGGGGTTCCCCGTGAAGTCCCCCAGGACGCCCATCACGAAGGGGAGCTCCTTCATTTCGATGGCGCCCCCCGTTTCCACGTCATAGCTGATGTGAACGCGCGGGGCACGGACGCGCTCGAGCTTTCGATTGACACTCTCCGACATGGGGACTCCTGTGGTTCCGGACCGATGCGAGGGAGGGGAACGGCTGAGAGAGCGGGGCTTGGTACCCCGGCGCCGGTGAGCCCCCACGCAAACCGCCGTGGAGCGTTGGGGTCGAGGGGCCTCGACGGCTGCGTTCGGAGAAGGTCCCCGATAGCGGCAGAGTAAGGGGGGGGCGGCCGGGGTGTCAAGGAGAGAATCCCCAAGTAACACGCGCGTTTCCGGCACCCTTGCCCCTGGGCGGCACGGAGCCGACCTTCCGGACGGAGCGGGGAGGGGCCCAGGGACGGCCATGGGCCCCGGAATCGCCCACCGGTCCCCTCTTCGGAACCGGCCTCACGAGGCTCCTCCTGGGGCTCCCCGGCCCCGCTCCGCGCCTCCGACCCCGAGACACAGGCAGCCATGACCCACAACCAGAAACCCCTCTGGAACAAGGGCGTCCTGCTGAGCCAGCAGCAGCTCCAGATGCAGGACCGGTTCCTGGAGGAGCGGATCGCCTTCGGCACCAGCGCCCTGGCCTTCTGCCCTTGGGGCTTCGGTCGCCTGGCCCTGGATCACGAGGCCCTGGCCTCGGGATCCCTCCGGATCCTGGAAGCCACCGGCCTCTTCCCCGACGGCCTCGCCTTCTCGGTGCCCGCCGGCGATCCCTCCCCCAGCCCGAAGGCCCTGGAGCCACTCTGGGAGGCGGATCGGGAGAACCTGACGCTCTATCTGGGGATTCCGGAGGCACGTCCGGGGGAGCGACAGGTCTCCATGGAGGGGACCGGGGGCGGAACCCGCTTCCGGGCGGACGTGGTCCTCCGGCGGGACGAGAACACCGGGCTCCAGGAGAAGCCCATCCAACTGGCGCGGAGGAATCTCCGGATCCTGGCCGAAGGGGAGGGACTGGACGGGCACGGCCTCCTCCCGGTGACCCGGGTCATCCGGGACGGATCGGGGAGCTTCCAGTTCGATCCTGCGTTCGTTCCTCCCCTTCTGGACATCGGGGCCAGCGACCACCTCCTCTCCCTCACCCGGCGGATGGTGGAGCTCCTCTCCACCCGGAGCGGGTCCCTTTCCGGTGCCCGACGCCAGAGGGGGAAGGGACTGGCGGATTTCGGGATCTCGGACACGGCCAACTTCTGGCTCCTCTACACCGTGAACACCCACCTCCCCGCCTTCCGACACTTCCACGAGCGGAAGGGGGGGCATCCCTCGCACCTCTTCGAGGCCATGTTGGAGCTGGCCGGGGCCCTCACCACCTTCTCCGCCTCCATCCAGCCCAGCGACCTCCCCGTCTACGACCATCGATCCCTGGGGGAGTGCTTCACCCGGTTGGACGAGATCCTCCGGGAACTCCTCCGGACCGTGGTTCCCGAGCACCACGTCACCCTTCCCCTGAAGGAGGTGGAGCCGTCCATCCACGCCACCGCGCTGGATCAGGATCGGTACCTCGCCGCCACGGATCTCTTCCTGGCGGTGAAGGCCGAGGTGCGGGCGGACGAGCTCCTGCGGAAGGCCCCCCAACTCCTCAAGGTCAGTTCCGGCGACCGTGTCCGCCGCCTCATCCAACAGGCCCTGCCGGGGGTGACCCTGACGCCCGTGACCCACCCCCCCTCCGCCCTCCCGGTGAAGCTGGGCTTCCAGTACTTCCGGATCGAGCGGACGGGGGAGCCCTGGGATGCGGTGGCGGCGGCCCGGAATCTGGCCGTGTACACGCCCATCGAGCTTCCGGACCCCCGCTTCGAGCTGGTGGTCCTCCTTCCGCCCGGCGACTGACGGGACACCCCGGTCCATCCGGGGGGTGGGGAGGCTGGAGGCGCCGCGCCCTCCGGCCGGATCAACCCCCGGCGCCTGCGTCCCCGTTGACGGCTCCCTCCGCCGGAACCGCGGCCGGATCCCCTCCCGAAAGGGCGAAGAAGAGGATGAGGGCCACGATGAGGACCACAATGATCCCGAGCCCCACGATCATGAGCGTCTTGGAGGGACCCCCGGAGGAGGCACCCGCGGGAGAGCCGCCGTAGGGCGCGGCGGACCCGGGCGGGTAGGGCGGATAGGGCCCGCCGGGATGCCCCGGGGCCGGTCCGGGAGGGCTGCCCTGGCCCTGGGGCGGGTAGCCGGGAGGCGCTCCACCCTGGGGCGGGGGGCCGTACCCACCGGCCGGAGGGGTCCCGGTTCCCGGGGAGGGGGGGTACCCGGGAGGACCCGCGGACCCCTGGGGTCCCGGCGTGGGGCGGTCCACGGCCTGGATGATCCGGGTGTATTCCCCTGGAGGAGGGGGAGCGGAGGGCGGCCGGGGGAGGTCCAGGGGACCGGGACCGGCGTCGGGAAGCTCCCGGGGCGTGGGGGTGGGCGGGAGGGGAGCGGAGGTGGGAGTGGGGCCGAGACGGGACCGGTACTCGTCCTCCCGGCCGAAGGGATACCCTGCCCCGCCCGATGACCCACCGGGGCTCGAGGGTGCCTCCCGGGGAGCTCCGGAATCGAAGGGCGCCGGCGGAGGGGAGGGGGCCGGATGGGACGGGGAGGCCGGGGCCTGGGCACCGAAGATCCGGGTGAACTCCCCGGGGCCCGCGCCTGGATCGGAGGCGGGCGGGGCCGGGGTCGGCGGCTCCCGGGGCGGGTCGCCCACGCCGGGCCCATCGGCGACCGGGGGGTCCCCAGCGGGCTCGGACCGGAGGGTCGGGGCCCCTCCGGTGCCGCCGCCGGGCGCCACCACGGCCCGGAACATCCGGGTGAACTCTCCCGGCGCCGGGGCTTCGCTCGCCCCCCCTCCGCTTCCGGCATCTCCCGATCCCGCGGTTCCCCCAGCCGGCGCCTCGGCGGGGGGCAAGGGGGGCGGCGGGGGAGCGGGAGGTGGCTCGGCCGGAGGGGCGGGACCTTCCGGACGCGCCGCCATGGGCGCCTCGGTGGGGGCCTCCACCGCCCGGAACATGCGGGTGAATTCTCCTGGCCCCCCCGGGTCTTCCCCGGGTGCCTCCTCCGCCGGGGGAGGGGCCGGAGAGGGGGGGGCGGGAGGGGTCTGTGCCCGGAACATCCGGGTGAACTCGCCGGGCTCGGCCTCCTCCGGGTCCTCCGGCGGAGGGGGCGAGGCCTCCTCTGGATGGGGCAGGGCCGGCGCCCCGTCCTCCGGGGTCGGCGCCCCGGGATCAGCCGAGGGGGTGGAGGCCTCCAGCCAGCTCCTCAGGGTCTCGTGCTCCAGGAGGAACCGGGTCACGATCATCGTGGTCCCGTCCACCTCCATGACATCCAGGATCCGCTTCCGGTCCTCATCGCCCAGCCGGGCGATCATCCCCGCCAGGAGGACCGCTTCCTGCGCCGCCGACGGGTCGATCTCGTGGACCATGACCACGTTCCCCGAGGAGGCGAAGGCGTGGTGGGTCTGCACCGCCCCTTCAGTCACCGTCCGGATCACCTGGTAGCGGCGTTCGAACTCTCCTCGCGTCATATCCCGGCGTCCCCTATCATAGGGCTCGAACCTAGCCGTCTCCCCCCCCGCGTCGCAAACCGTCCGGAGGTGTTGGTGAAGCTTCTGTCGCCCCTTGTCTGGCATGAGGGGATGCACCTCTCCCAGCACCATTTCCAGGCCCAGGCCCGGTACTTCGAGGACCTCACGACCTTCACCCTCTCCCACCTGTCCCCGGGGCCCTGGGGACTCCTGGAGATCCGGTTGGACGAGGGGGCCCTCCGGGGCGGAACCGCGTCCATCCTCCACGCCCGGGGGGTCCTTCCCGACGGGACCCCCTTCAACATCCCCCAGGAGCCCGCCCCCGCGCCCTTCCCCTTCTCGGAGCACTTCTCCCCCACTGCCGAGTCGCATCTGCTCTACCTGGCCCTCCCCGCCTTCGACCCGGAGCGCGCCAACTGCGCCGTCCCGGGGGAGCACCCCCGGGGTGGATTCGGGGAGAACGGCCTCCGGTACGCTCCGGCCACGGAGCAGATGGTGGATCTGGTCTCAGGGGGGGAACCCCGCCCGGTGAGCCTCGCCAGCAAGAACTTCCGTCTCCTCCTGGAAGGGATGGACGCCTCCGGCCTGGAGCTCCTCCCCATCGCCCGGATCCGCCGGGACGGGGCCGGCCATTTCATCCCGGATCCAGACCACATCCCCCCGGTGCTCCAGCTGGGAGCGAGCCAGCGGCTCCTGGACCTCCTGACCCGCCTCGTGACCATGCTGGAGGCGAAGGCGGAGGGGCTCCGGGGGGAGCGGGGCCAGGGGGGCGGGAACGGAGAGGAACTTGCCCGGGCGTGGCAGGCCCACGCGGTGCATTCCGCCCTCCCTTCCCTGCGCCATCTCCTGGGGAGCCGGAGCGCCCACCCCGAACCCCTCTTCCGGGAGTTGGCCCGCCTTGCGGGAGCCCTGTGCACCTTCTCCCTGGAGTCGGACCCCGGCACGCTCCCCATCTACGATCACGGGGAGCCGGGGCCCGGCTTCCTGGCCCTGGAGCGACACATCCACCGGCACCTGGAGCTGGTCCTTCCCTCGGGAGCCCTCCACGTCCCCCTGGTGGCGGCCACGCCGTCAGGGGCCGGGAAGGATGAGGCCCTGGTTCCCGCCCAGCCGGCCCCGGCCCACCCCACCTTCCAGATGGGGACCATCCGGGACACCCGGATGTTCGGATCGGCGGAGTGGTTCCTGGGAGTGCGGTCCAGCGCCCCGCCCGCCGTGGTATCGAGCCAGGTCCCGGAGCTGGTGAAGATATGTGCCGCCCGCTTTGTCCCCCGCCTGGTTCGCGAGGCCCTCCCGGGGCTCGGGGTGGAGTTCGTCGCGTCGCCTCCCTCGGAGGTGGGGGCCCGGAGCGATACCGTCTACTTCCGGGTCCTTCGCACCGAGCCCTGCTGGACGGCCATCGTGAAGGGGGGAGAGGTGGGGATCTATGTGCCGGACGCCATCCCGGAGGCCACCCTCACCCTGGTGGTGGTGCCTCCCTCCTGAGTCGGGGGCGCCGCTCCGGAAGCAGATGGCCCGGCGGGTCGCGGCCGCGTATACTCCCAGGACCGACGCCTGACCGGCGAGGCGCGCCCCGGCACTTCCCACCCGCACCCCCGATCCGACCGTGGAATCCCCCCCATCCGGCGCCTCCGCCCCGGCCCACCGGCGCGGCTACCTCGCCATGGCGCTCCAGGAGGCGTTCACCGTGGGCGTCCGCCTCCGGGCCAACCGCCAGGTGGCCGCCAGCGCCGACGCCTTCCGGGACCAGGTGAAGACCCTCCTGGCGGCCGCCGACCGGGAGGCCCGCCAGCTGGGGTACTCCGGCGAGGACGTGCGGTTGGCCGTCTACGCCTACATCGCGTTCCTGGACGAGACGGTGCTGAACTCCACCCAGCCCATGTTCCAGGGGTGGACCCGGCGGCCCCTCCAGGAGGAGGTCTTCGGGGACCACGTGGCGGGGGAGACCTTCTTCCGGAACCTCTCGGAGCTCATGGCCCGCCAGGATTCGGAGGATCTGGCGGATGTCCTGGAGGTGTATCTCACCTGCCTCCTCCTGGGGTTCAAGGGCCGCTACGCCCAACAGCCCGACGGAGCCCAGCAGGTCATCGCGGGACTCCGGGAGCGCATCCACCGGATCCGGGGAGGCATTCCCGAGTTCGGTCCGGACTGGGACCTTCCCCGGGGAGACGCCCCCCCGGCCACCCGGGACCCCTGGGTGCGCCGCCTCTCCGTCGCGGCGGGGGCGGCCCTCCTCCTGGCAGGGGTCCTCTTCGTCCTCTTCCAGCTCTCCCTGGGCTCCGCCGTCGGTGAGCTCCGGGAACTGACCCGGGGGATCGTGTCCACATGAAGCCCCAGATGATCTTCCGGGTGGTGAAGACCGGGCTCGGCCCCGGCGGGATCGTGGCGGCCGCCGTCCTCCTGGCCATCTATGGGGGCCGGATGATGGGCCTGAGCGGGGATCGCCTCTGGATGTACCGGATGGCGGTGATCCTCCTGGGCGGGATGGCGGCGGGGCTCGTCCTGTGGTGGTCCAAGGAACGGGAGAAGAAGAAGGCCGCAGCCCAGGGCGGGGGGGACGGGGCCGTCACCGACGCCGTGGACGACGCCTTCGGGGCCGTGGATCGGCGGCTGAAGAAGGAGGGCGGGGCCGGAGCCCGGATGCGGCATCGCCCCGTGGTCCTGGTCACGGGACCCACCGACAGCGCCAAGACCACTGTCCTGGTCCGGTCCGGGATGGAGCCTGAGCTCCTGGCGGGGGGAGTCTGGCGGGGCGACGAGATCGTCGAGACCCCGGGGGTGAACGTCTGGATGGCCTCCGATACCCTCTGGGTGGAGGCGGGAGGCGCCCTCCTGGCCGACCGGGGCCGCTGGGAGCGCCTGGTGGGACACCTGAAGCCGGCCCGGCTCCGGGCCGCCCTGGCCCGGGGTGGGCAGCCTCCCCGCATGGCGCTGGTCTGCTTCAACACCGCCGAGTTCCTGAAGCCCGGGGCCGCGGAGGCCATCCCCGCCCAGGCGCAATGGATCCGGGACCGCCTCACCCTCCTCTCCCGGGAGCTGGGGATCCGGCTTCCGGTCTACGTGGTGTTCACCAAGGCCGATCGCCTTCCCTACTTCCTGGACTTCGTCCGGAACCTGACCCAGGAGGAGGCCCGGGAGGTGCTGGGGGCCACCCTTCCCCTGGCACCGCCGGTGGACTCGGCGGAGCACGCCGATCGCGAGGGAGCCCGGGTCCACCACGCCTTCGGACGGATCTTCCATGCCCTGGCCCTCCGCCGGAGCGAGCTGCTGGGGCGGGAGGGGTCCGACGAGGTCCGGGCCGGGGCGTACGAGTTCCCCCGGGAGCTCCGGCGGGTGGCCCCCCTGGCCACCCGCTTCCTGGTGGAGCTGAGCCGCCCGGGTCAGCTGGGGGTGAGCCCCTTCCTCCGGGGATTCTATTTCACGGGTGTCCGCCCCGTCCTGGTGGAGGAGGCCGCGACCCCGGCGGAGTCCGCTCCCGGGGCGGCCCGTGCGGTGGGCGCCACCCAGGTCTTCGACGTGCAGGGGCTCCGGGCCGCTGCCCGGGAGGCCGCCGCTCCCACCGGGACGCGGCGCATCCCCCAGTGGACCTTCCTCCCCCGCGTCTTCTCCCGGGTCCTCGTCCGGGACGAGGTGGCCAAGGGGGTCACGGCCGGGGGGGCCAGGGTGGACTTCCTCCGGAGGGCCGGACTGGGCGCCGCCACCCTCATCCTCCTGTTGCTGGCAGGGGGCCTGCTCCTCTCCTTCAACGGGAACCGGGGGCTGGTCCGGGGGGGGATGGCTGCGGTCCAGGGCGTGGAGGAGGTGGGACGGAGCGGGGACCGGATCCTCTCCCAGGGGGAGCTGGAGCGCCTGGAGGCGCTGCGGGTGGAGGCCAGCCGGATCCGGGGCTGGCAGGAGGGAAGGCGGCCCGCCCGCCTGGGGCTGGGCCTGTACACCGGGGATCGCATCCTCCCGGAGCTCCGCGTGGCCTATTTCCATCGCTTCCGACGGGGCATGTGGGCGGCGACCCGGGACGACCTGGGAGCCACCCTGGCGGCCCTACCCGTGGAGACCTCGGAGGCGGGGGACTACGGAGGGACCTACGATGCCCTCAAGGCCTACCTGGTCACGACCCGCTACCCGGAGCACAGCACCCCGGACTTCCTGGCACCGGTCCTCCTGACCTTCTGGGCCGCCCAGCGACCCGTGGACCCGGAGGCCTCCCTCCTGGCCACCCGGCAGTTCGAGTTCTTCGGCCGGGAGCTCGCCATCGCCCCCCCGTACGACGAGGCGGCCGACGATTTCCGGGTCCAGCGGGCCCGGGAGTACCTGGGCCGCTTCGCGGATGCCAACCAGTTCTACCAGGCCCTCCTGGCCGGAGCCGCCCAGGAGGGGGCCGAAGCCGTGGACTTCCACCGGATCTTCCCCGGGTCCGAGGCGGCGGTGCGGAGCACGGTGGTGGTCCCGGCCGCCTTCACCCGGGAGGGGTGGGACTACGTCCAGGCCACGCTCCAGGATCTGGATGCCCTCCTGACCCGGGAGGCCTGGGTCCTGGGGGACCGCCTGGTGGCTCCCGGGGATCGGCAGCGGCTGGCCGGAGAGCTGGGGGAGCGCTACGTGGACGACTATGTGGAGGCATGGACCGGGTTCCTCCAGGCGGCCAGCGTTCTCTCCTTCCAGGGCGTACCCGACGCCGCGCAGAAGCTGGAACGCCTCTCGGCCAACCAGTCCCCTCTCCTCCAGCTTCTGGCCGTGGCCTCCCGGAACACCGCGGTGGACACTGCCGTGGTCGGCCGGGCCTTCCAGCCGGTCCACACCGTCATCCCTCCGGACCAGACCGACCGCTTCATCTCCGACGGGAACCAGAGCTACGTGCAGGGCCTGGTGAGCCTCTATTCCGCCATGGACCGGGCCACGGCCCTCCAGGGCGCGGCCCGCACCCAGGCGCTGGAGGAGGCGTCCGGGGCGGTGGACCAGGGCCGGCTCCAGGTGCGGCAGATCGCCCAGGCCTTCAACGTGGACGCCTCCGCCGGTCCCGTGGGCGAGGCGGTGCAGCGCCTCATGCTGGCTCCGTTGGAGGACGCCGAACGGCTGGCCCGGGCGGGTCCCGCAGCGGAGGCCAATGCCCAGGCCGGCGGGTTCTGCAGCGAGTTCAACCCCCTCATGGCCAAGTACCCCTTCAACATCCGGGGCTCCACCGAGGCCACCCTGGACGAGGTGGCGGCCATGTTCCTCCCCAATGCGAGCCGGCTGGCCACCTTCCAGTCCGAAGTGCTCCAGGGGGTGGTGGTGCAGCAGGGCACGGGGTACGGAGCGGCGCCGGGCTCCGCCGTCCGCCCGAGTGATGACTTCCTGCGCTGGTTCACCCGGGCCATGCAGGTGGGGAGGGCCTTCTACGGCCCCACCGGATCGGGTCCGGAGGTGGCCTTCACCCTCCGCCCCCAGCCCACGGAGCAGCTCCCGGAGATCGCCGTGACCATCGACGGTCAGCGCCAGGAGGTGTCCCGCACCTCGCCCGCCTCCCGGACCTTCCTCTGGGATGGAATCCGGGCCGGGGACGCCCGCATCGAGGCCACCCTGGCGGGGAACCGGGTGACCCTCATGGCCACTTCCGGGACCTGGGCCGTCTTCCGCATGTTCCACCAGGCGGAGTGGCAGACCCTCCGTCCCAATCTCCACCTGGTCACCTGGCGGTTCCAGCAGCCCTCCGCCACCCTCACCGCCGAGGTGAGTTTCGACCGGGCCATCCCCATCTTCGACCCGGCCTTCTTCCAGGGGCTGGGCTGCGTCTCCCGGGTGGGCGGATGAGGGCCGGCAGGATGGCGCTCCCCCCCCGCCCCAGGTCGCCGGAGACCCTGGCCCGGCCGGCCGCCGTGCTCTCCACGCTGGCCCTTGCCCTGGTCCTGGCCGCGTGCGGACGGGGATCCACCTCGGCGCCCTCTCCCGCCCTTCCCCCGCCCCCGCCGGCGGCGGAGCCCTACCCGGTCCCGCAGCGCCTCTACTACGACAACGGCGGGGGAGTGCAGGATTCCCTCCGGGTGGTCCTTCGGGAGGAGGGGACCTTCCGGATGCGCTGGGAGCAGGCCACCTCGCGCCAGGCCGTCCCCCCTCCCCCTCCCCAGGTGGACTTCTCCAGGGAGATGGTGGTCCTGGTCTCCGCCGGGCGGATGACCACCGAGGACCAGATCCAGGTGGACAGTGCCACCGTGGTCCAGGCCATGGACGCCGAGGGGGAGATGCGGCCCGTCCTCACCCTCCACGTCCGGACCATCCGGGGGTGTGGGCGGTTCAACGTGGACGCCTGGCCCCTGGAGCTCCTCCGGCTCCGCAGGTTCGAGGGCGAGGTGCGGTTCAGCGAGCGGGTGACCCAGGCGGAGGGGTGCGCGCGCCGACTGGATCTCCGGGATCGCTGACCCGGGCGGAGCCGTGGCCATCGATGTGGAGGCCGAGTTCCGCCGGGGCGGGCCCGTGGTCCTGGCCTTCCTCACCTACTGTGTCATGGCCTACCGCCTGGAGCCCCTCCTGGCCTGGCTCGTCCGGGACTACCGGCTCCGTCCCACGGCCCCCGGCGCGCTGGCCATCTGGGACTGCTTCCTGGCCGCGGGGTCGCCCGCCCGACTCCGGTATGCCCCTCCCGCCCTCCTGCCCCCCCGGGAGCTCCGCCTCCTCCACGAGATGGAGCGGATCCGGACGGTCTCCGACGGTGCATCCCTCCGGATCGCGGCACCGCGCCATCTCTTCGACCCGGTGATCTCCGGCCTCCGGGGGGGCGACGCGGATCTCGTCCTCGGACCGGGAGGAGCCTTTGACCCGACGCGTACCCCGGAGGAAAACCTTCCCGGGGGACGGATGAGTCCGGCGCAGGCGAGCTGGGTGGAGCAGACCTGGCAGAAAGGGGTGCGTCCCCGGCTGGTGGCTGCGGGGTTCTGGCGGGTGGCCACCGTGGGCTGAAGGGGAGGGGCGCACGGGACCCCGAGGCGAAGGGACCGCCGCCGCCTACCCGGGCACCGGACCGGATCCGGACACCTCCATCACCCGTTCAGGCCCCACGGCGAACACCCGGGTACCGGGCCCCGGCACCACCGTCGTCCCCCCGGTGAAGGATCCGAAGGCCGGGAGGATGGCTTCCCTGGGTCCCATGAGGAAGGCGGGGACCCGGATCCGGTCCCCGGGACCCCGGAGTCGGATGTGGGGATGCAGGTGGCCCGCCAGCCGTCCCGCCCCACCGGGGGAGTCCTCCCGGGATTCGGGGACCCGTGCCGTACGCCTCCCCGGGCCCGGGGCACCCCGGCGCCGGGGCGGATCCCCCGGATGGTGGGCCAGACGGAACGGCCCCATGGGGAATCCCTCGTCCACCTCCCGGATTCCCCACTCGGGTGGGGGGGGGCCTCCATGGAGATCGTGGTTTCCCCGCACCAGCGTCCAGGTGGGCGCCGCCCGGAGCGCCGACCCCTCCACCACCCTGGCCCATTCGCACCGGAGCTCGGGGGTCCACCCTTCCCTCCCATGGATGAGGTCCCCCAGCATCACCACCTGGGAGGGACGGAGACGCGCCACAAGGGAGACCAGCCGCGCCAGGTCCGCCGGACCGGACCCCTCGGGGATGGGGATCCCCCGGGACCGGAACACGGCCTCCTTCCCCAGGTGGAGGTCGGCCACGAAGAGGGCCCCTCCCCTGGGCCAGAAGAGGGCGCGTTCGGGAAGGAGGTGGAGCTCCTCCCCCAGCCAGCGGACCGGGAGGCCCCCGCTCATGGCGGCCCCCCCCCGGAGGGGACGGAGCGAGTCGCTCCGGGGGCGGGGCCCGCCGCCCCTTCCAGCCGAGCCACCATCCGCTCCACCCGGTCCACCCAGCTCTCGGTGGAGATCCGGGCGTGGAGGCGCTGGGCCCAGAGGGGGAAGGC
>JBJHCB010000019.1:0-16926 GCA_050485805.1 Gemmatimonadota bacterium
CCAGCCCATGACGGTCCACCGGGAGGTCATGGCGGCCAAGGCGGGGGGAGTCTCCTTCCACCGCCTGGTGGCGCCCCTGGTGGTGCTGGGCCTCCTCTTCACCGGCGTCGGCGTGTTCCTCTCGGAGGTGGTGCCACGGGCGAACCTCACCTCGGCGGAGCTCCGCCAGGACCGGGAGCGGCGGATGGGGTGGCGGGCCCAGTTCGTCTACCTCACGGACGAGGGGGAATCCCTCATGGCCCGACGCCTGACGGTGGACGACGGCCGGATGATGGGGGTGGTCCTCCTCCGGGAGCCGGTGAACTCGGACGAGCCCGCCGTCCACATCATGGCCCGGGAAGGGAGTTGGGACCCGGAGGAGGGATGGCGCTTCCACGACGGCTATCGCCGGGAACTCCTCCCCGACGGCCAGGAGCGGGTGGAGCCCTTCCAGCTCCTGGCGTACGAGGCGCTCCGCGAGGGACCCGACGACATCGTGGAGTCGGTGCGGGACGAGGACGAGATGACCCGGGACCAGCTGGCCACGCTGGCGGAGCGCGTGGCTCGGTCCGGGGGGGACACGGGCCGCCTCCTGGTGAAGAAGGAGCAGCGGATGGCCATTCCCGTGGCCACCCTCGTCATCATCCTCTTCGGCGCCCCGCTGGCCACCTCCTCCAAGCGGGGGGGGGCGGCCTTCGGGATCGGGCTCGCCCTGGGCACCACCATCCTCTACCTGGTGCTCTTCCGGGTCTCGGGTGCCCTGGGATACGCCGGCACCCTGGACCCCCTCCTCGCGGCCTGGCTCCCCAATCTCCTCTTCCTGGTGGCGGGGCTCATCCTCCTGGCCCGGGTCAGGACCTAGGAGCGCGACCCGGGAGCGCGGCGGGCCCCCGTCGCCCCGTCATCCCTGGAGTCCGGCCAGGAACCCGGGCAGGAGCCTCCCCAGACACACCTCCTGAACGGGTCCCCGGAGGGTCACCTCCAGATCGGGGTCCACCCTCACCTCCAGGGTGCCCCCGTCCATCTCAACGGTGATGGGGCCGGGCTCCAGGCGGCCCGTCACCACCGCCGCCACCGACGCGGCGCAGGAGCTGGTTCCCGAGGCCGAGGTCCGCCCCACCCCCCGTTCCCAGATGGCGATCCGGAGGCGCTGTCCCCCGCGGTCCACCCCCTCCACCCGGGCGAGCTGCACGTTGGTTCCCCGGGCGAATGCAGGGTGGGTGGCCAGGAAGGGTCCCAGCGCTTCCAGGGCCCCGGCGGAGAGGTCGGGGGTGAACACCACGGCATGGGGATTCCCCACCGAGACCGGGAGGAAGGCCACCGGTCCCAGCTCCGGGTGCGCCAGCTCCACCGGGGTTTCCCCGGGTTCCACCCCGATCCCTGGAAGCTCCAGCTCCACCGGGAGGGGACCGATCCGGGCGCGTCCCATCTCCACCGAGAGGTCCAGGATCCCCGCCGGGGTGCGCCCGTGGACCTGCATCCCGATGAGGCTCCCGCCGCTCCGCACCCGGAACGGGGCATCTCCCACGAGCCCCCGGTGGTGGAGGTGGGCTCCCAGGATCCGGAGCCCGTTTCCGCTCCGCTCGAATTCGGAGCCGTCGGGGTTGAACATCCGGAGGGGGAAGATCCCGTCCCGGGGATCCTCGTCCAGAAGGACCACCAGGCCGTCGGAGCCCACCCCCTCCCACCGGTGACAGACCCTCCGGACCGCCGCGGGGGTGAGGATCCACCCCTCTCCATCCCCGGCGTCCAGGGGGGCCAGCCCGAAGACCAGGTAGTCGTTGCCGAGGCCGTGGGCCCGGTAGAAATCGCCGCTGACGATCACCCTCCCTCCTCTCCATCCGCAGGGCCCTCCGCCCGTGAACCCCATTCGCCGCCCTGAAACCGGGCCGCCCCCCCTCCCGTAAGGGGGGTCGACGGAGGGATCGGACGCAAGGGACCGAACCCACGCAACCCCAGGCACGCGGTGGGCGTCCAACAACCATACGACGGCCGGACACGGCCACCGGGAACGCAGCGGATGATCGGGAGAGAAGCCATGGAAAGGCAAGATGGGCGGTGGATGGGATGGGTGACTGCGGTCCGGTGGACGGGGCGGCTCCTGCCCCCGGCGATGATGCTGATGGCGCTGGGATGGGCGGGGGCAGGGCCGCTCTCGGCCGAAGTGCGGGACCGGGGATTGGGCGCGTCCGCGACGGCAGCCGCCGTCCAGGCCGACGCACCGGGGGACACGGTGAGGACGGAGGAGGCCCAGGCCTCCAGGGGCCGGGCCCCTGTCCCCACCCTCCCGGCGGTACGGGTCCAGGGGACCCCGCCCGTCATCGACGGGAACCTGGACGATCCGGCGTGGGCCGACGCCCCCATGGCCACCGACTTCGTCCAGATGGAGCCCCACGAGGGGCGCCCCGCCTCGGAGCGGACCGAGGTCCGGGTCCTGTACGACGACGAAGCCCTCTACGTGGCGTTCCGGGCCTGGGACTCGGAGCCCGACTCCATCGTGGGTCAGCTCACCCGCCGGGACCAGCCGTCCTACTCCGACCGCCTCCACGTCATGGTGGACTCCTACTTCGACCGGCGAACCGCCTTCCATTTCGTGGTGAACCCCCTGGGGGTGAAGACGGATCTGTACCGGTACAACGACTCCATGGAGGACATCGGGTGGGACGCGGTGTGGGACGTGGCCACCCGCATCGACGACCAGGGGTGGACGGCGGAGTTCCGTATCCCCCTTTCCCAGCTCCGGTTCTCGGGAGCCCCGGTTCAGACCTGGGGGATCAACTTCGGGCGGGACATCGCCCGACGGAACGAGCTCTCGGTGTGGGCTCCCCTCTCCCCCCAGGACCAGTCCATCGTGTCCCGGTCCGGAGAGCTCCAGGGCCTCCGGGACCTCTCCCCCCGCCGTCGCGTGGAGGTCCTCCCCTACACCGTGGCGCGGGCCACCCGGGCGCCGGGGGACGCCGCGGACCCCTTCCACAGCGCCACCGAGATGGGGGGAGAGATGGGGGCCGACGTGAAGATGGGGATCACCAACAACCTCACCCTGGACCTGACGGTGAACCCCGACTTCGGTCAGGTGGAGGCGGACCCCGGACAGGTGAACCTGACCGCGTTCGAGACCTTCCTCCCCGAGCGCCGACCCTTCTTCGTGGAGGGAGCCAGCATCTTCAACTTCGGGATCGGGGTCGGGGACGGCGACGGGAGCGCCGAGTCCCTCTTCTACTCCCGCCGGATCGGCCGGGCCCCGCAGGGTGGGGTGAGCGTGCAGGAGGGGTGGGTCGACCGCCCCTCCCAGACCCGCATCCTGGCCGCGGGGAAGCTGTCGGGGAAGACGGAGACCGGGTGGTCCGTGGGGGCGCTGAGCGCCCTGACGGGATCGGCCGAGGCCCGCATCGCCCACGCCGACGGGACCCGGGACTCCAGAACCATCGAGCCCCTCTCCAACTATTCCGTGCTCCGCCTCCAGCGGGACTTCAGGGAGGGATCCAGCGCCGTGGGCGTCATCGGCACCGGCACGGTGCGGGAGGGCGAGTCGGCGGAGGTGCTGGGGCTGAGGGATCAGGCCTTCACGGGGGGCGTCGACTTCCGGCACCGCTTCCGGGACAACACCCTGGAACTCAAGGGCTACCTCCTGGGGAGCCGTGTCTCGGGTTCCGCCGCCAGCATCGAGGCCGCCCAGCGCTCCCCGGCCCGCTACCTCCAGCGCCCCGACGCGGACCACCTCTCCCTGGACCCTGCCGCCACCTCCCTCCTGGGGTGGTCGGCCAACATGGAGCTCTTCAAGGTGGGCGGGGGGCCCTGGCGCTACGCCACCCTAACCCAGGTGCGCTCCCCGGGCTTCGAGGTGAACGACCTGGGGTTCATGCCCCGGGCCGACTACCTCAACCAGGTCGGCTACGTGGGATATCGACAGAACCAGCCCGGACGCTGGCTCCGGAACTGGGGGATCAACACCAACGCCTGGACCGCCTGGACCTTCGGGGGGGAGCACATCGATCTGGGCGGGAACGTGAATGGGAACGTCACCCTGAACAACAACTGGAACGGATACGGGGGGGTGAATCTGAACGCCGGTGTCCTGAACACGTCTCTCCTCCGGGGAGGGGCCGCCCTCCGGACGGAGCGCCAGTGGAACGGGTGGAACGGGGTGAACAGCGACAGCCGGCGGGACCTGCAGGGTGGCATGCACGTGAACTGGAGCGTGCGGCCCGAGGCCGACTCCTGGTCCATGAACCTCTCCCCCAACCTCCGGTGGCGCCCCTCGGAGCGGGCCACCGTACGGATGAATCCGTTCGCCAACTGGCGGGTGGAGGACCGGCAGTGGGTGGACCGGGTGAGCACCCAGCAGGGACCGGCCTACGTCTTCGGCCGGATGGAACAGACCACCTACGGGCTCACGGCTCGCCTGGACCTGGCCGTCTCCCCCACCCTTTCCCTGCAGTTCTACGGGCAGCCCTTCATGTCGGCGGGAAGCTTCGGGGAGTTCAAGCAGGTGATCGACCCCCGGGGCTCCACCTACGCCGATCGGTTCGCCCCGGTGGATGCCCAGTTCGACGGGAGCCGGTTCGCCGCCGACCTGGATGGGAATGGGACGGTGGAGCGCTTCCGGAACCCGGACTTCAACGTGGCCCAGTTCCGGTCCAACGCCGTGCTCCGGTGGGAGTACCGTCCGGGATCGGCCCTCTTCCTGGTCTGGGGCCAGGCCCGGGACCACGACAGCCAGGACGGCCGGCTCCGACTGGGGGAGGGGTTCGGTGACCTCTTCGACCAGCCCTCCGAGAACGTCCTCATGCTGAAGGTGAGCTACTGGCTGAACCCCTGAGGCGGGGAGGCGGATCCGGCCCCGGAAGGGGCGGGTAGGACGAGGTGAACGGAAGGGGGCCGGTCCGGGAGGTGCTCCGGGGCCGGCCGGCTCCTCGGCTTCAGGGGTGCCCCCCCCCGATCCGGTCCTCCACCTCGTCGGGGTCCGTGGGAAGGGCGGCAGTGAGCACCTCCCGCCCCTCCGGGGTCACCAGGACGTCGTCCTCGATGCGGATCCCCATCCCCCGGAAGGGAGCGGCCCCGTCCCGGCCTTCTCCGTCCCGTCCGCCCCCCTCCCCATCCGGAGGGGCCTTTGGCGCCCCGCCGGGGTCGGCGCTGTCCTCCCCCAGGAATCCCGGGGGGGGGAAGTAGAGGCCCGGCTCGATGGTGAGGACCATCCCGGGCTCCAGGATCCGGGGGGCTCCCCCCACGGCGTAGTCCCCGGGATCGTGGGTGTCCAGGCCGAGCCAATGGGAGGTCTGGTGGGGATACCAGGGACGCCACGCCTTCTCCTCCATCAACCGATCCACATCCCCCTCGAGGACCCCCAGCTCCACCATCCCCTCCACCAGACGCCGCGCCGCCGTCCGATGGACCCGGTCCACCGAAACCCCGGGGGCCACCGCCTCCACCGCTGCGGCCCGGGCCCCCTCCACCACCCGATACAGCTCCCGCTGGACCGGAGAGAACCGGCCCGAGGCCGGAACGGTGCGCGTGATGTCCCCGGCGTAGAGGCGGACCTCGGCCCCGGCGTCCAGGAGCACCATCTCCCCCTCCCGGACCCGGCGCTGATTCTCGATGTAGTGGAGGACGCAGGCGTTCTGCCCCGAGGCCACGATGGGGGAGAAGGCAGGGGCCGTGGCCCCGCTCCGGCGGAAGCCCGCCACCAGGGCCGCCTCCACTTCCCACTCCCCCACCCCGGGGCGGAGGAGGGCGAAAGCGGCCTGGAACCCTGCCACCGAGGCGGCCACCGCCTGACGGATCGCCTGGACCTCCTCCGGATCCTTGCGGAGCCGGAGCTCGTGGAGGATTCCGCCGGGGTCCGTCACCCCCCGGGGACCGGCGCCGGTGCGGGCCCCCCGGGTGCGGCTCCAGCGAAGGGCCTCCAGGACGCCGGCCTCCGCCGCCCCCGCCACCCCGGGCCGCTCCCGTCCCCTCCCGTCCAGGCGGAAGTGGACCCGGAGGGCGCCGCGGAGGAGTCCAGGGAGCTCGTCCGGGAGGGTCTCCACCGAGCGGGTGGCGTCGATGCCCAGCCGCTCCCTTGCCCGGTCCGGTCCCAGGCGGGGGCCGGTCCAGAGCTCAAGCGCCGGATCCCTGGGGCGGAGGAAGAGAACGGCCCGGTCCTGGTCGGCGTGCCCCCGGAGAACCAGGACCGCGTCCGGCTCCCTGCATCCCGTGAGGTAGAAGAGGTCCGAGTCCGGTCGATAGGGAAGCTCGGAGTCGCCCCCCCGGACCAGGGGGGAGGCGGCGGGGAGGACCATGGCGTCGTCCCCCAGGAGGTCCAGGACCCGGCGCCGCCGGCGGGCGAAGAGCTCCAAGGGGAAATCCAGGAGGGGATCCGTTTCCATGGAGGAGAAGGTAACCCGCTCAGGCCCTTTCGGCGCCAGCCCCCGGAAGCGGTCCCGTTCCACCTCCCGCCTCCGCCGTTCCCGCTCCGCCACCCCGCCCGGCAGGTCCCCCGCCTCGACAGCGCGCCCCCGGGAAACCTAGCTTTCGAAACCCCGTCCTTCCCACCCGAGAGCCACGGTGCCATGGTGCCCACCCTCCTCCGGATTCCCGCCCTCGGCGCCGCCCTGGCGCTCCTGGTCTTCGCCCCCGCCGGAGAGGCGGCGATTCAGGAGCCCGACGGGGTGGGGGTGCCGACCGACACCCTCCGTCCGGCGGGCGACACCCTGCGCGAAGCCCCGGCGGGGGACACCCTCGCCCCCATCCGCCTGGAGGGGGTCCTGGTGGACATCCTCCGAAGCCCCATCCGCACCGGGGCCTCCCCCTACGCCGTCTCGGTGCTGGGCGAGGAGCTGGGGACCCGGGGGCGGTCGGACAGCTCCGTCGAGGAGCTCCTGCACGGGATGCCGGGGGTCCAGATCCAGAACCGCTTCAACGACGCGGTGGGGGAGCGGGTGTCCATCCGGGGCTTCGGGGCCCGCTCCCAGTTCGGGGTCCGGGGGATCCGGATCATGGTGGACGGGATCCCGGCCACCCTTCCCGACGGCCAGTCCACCCTGGACCATCTGGACCTGGGTACGGTAGGGCGGGTGGAGGCCCTTCGGGGGCCGGGGTCGGCCCTCTACGGAAACGCCGCCGGCGGGGTGCTGGACTTCCGGACCCGCCTCCCACCGGACTCCCCGGTACGCCAGGAGGTGCGGGTCACCCGGGGGGACCACGGCCTGGCCCGGACCCAGAGCACCACCAGCGGGTCCGTGGGCGGGGTGGGTTACCTCTTCAACCTGGCCCGCTACGAGTGGGAAGGGTATCGGACCCGGGTGGGGGGTGCGGAGGGCGAGGTCTACGGCCACACCCTGCGGGAGCACCTGAACAGCCAGGTCACCTTCCCCCTGGGCGGCGGGCAGGCCCGGATCGTCCTGAACGGCATGGAGCTGGATGGTGAGAACCCGGGCTCCCTGAATGCCGCCGATCTGGCCCTGGGGGACCGGCGCGCCTTTCCGGGGAATGTGAACCAGGGGACGGGAAAGTGGGTGCGGCAGGGCCAGGTGGGGGTGCAGTGGGTGGGACCGGCCGGCGACGGCCGGGAGGTGGAGATGAGCGGGTACGGAATCCGCCGGGAGCTGGTGAACCCCATCCCGGGCACCGTGGTGGACGTGGACCGGAACGCCATGGGGCTCCGGGGCATCCTGCGCAACGACCGGGAGTCCCGCTTCGGAAGCGTCTGGTGGGCCGCCGGGTTCGAGTCGGATCTCATGCGGGACCGTCGCCTGAACTTCCAGAACCAGGGAGGTCAGCCGGGCGAGCGGACCCTGGATCAGTCGGAGCAGGTGCTGGGAGGGGCCGTCTTCGTCCAGGCCCACCTGCCCGTCACCCCCATCCTCCAGGTCATGACGGGACTCCGCTACGACCGGATCCGCTTCTCCGCCGATGACCGGATGGGGGGGCTCCCCATGGGGGACTCGGGCGGGGTGCGCCCCGACGGATCGGGGGTCCGGGTGCTGGATTCGGCCTCCCCTTCCCTGGGGATCCATGCCGCGCTCCACCCTGCCTTCGGGATGTACGTGAACCTCTCCACCGCCTTCGAGACCCCCACCACCACGGAGCTGGCCAACCGGGCCCAGGGGGTGGGGGGGTTCAATCCCGACCTGGACCCCCAGGTGGGAGTCACCTCGGAGGTGGGCGCCCGGGGGGTCTTCCTCCCGGCAGCGGCCTGGGAGGTGACCTACTTCCACACCCTCCTCTTCAACGAGCTGGTCCCCTTCGAGGTGGAAACGGACCCCGGCCGGACCTATTTCCGGAATTCCGGGCGATCCGCCCGGAACGGATGGGAGGTGGCCCTCCAGCTCACCCCGGACCCCGCCCTTTCGGGGCGCCTGGTCCTCTCCACCAACGATGCCCGCTTCCGGAGCTACCAGGTGGGCGACAACGATTTCGCCGGGAACCGGGTCCCGGGGATCATCCCCCGACGGGCCGAGGGCATCCTTCGCCTGGGCCCGGGATCGTGGTTTGTGGAGCTCCGGGGGGAGACGAACGCCTCCATCGAGGTGAACGACGCCAACGAGCCCGGCAGCGCCGCCGGTGGATACCAGCTGGTGGACCTCCGGGCCGGCCTGAACGAAGCCCGGATCCTGGGGATCCGCCTGAGCCCCTTCGTGGGGATCACGAACCTCCTGGACGCCACGTACACCAGCTCGGTGGCGGTGAACGCCTTCGGGGGACGCTACTTCGAGCCGGGCCCGGGCCGAAGCCTCTATTTCGGGTCCAGCATCGCGGTTCAGCGGTAGCGCACCCCGGGCCCGTTCCCGTGCCCTTCATGGACCCGCAGGACCGGAGGTACCCACCATGACCCTCAGCGACCACCTGTACCGCGCGGCCCAGCCCCTCTGGGACGCCCAGCTCGAGCACCCTTTCGTCATGGGGATCGGGGACGGCACCCTGGAAGAGGACCGGTTCCGGCGCTGGGTCCTCCAGGACTACGGCTACCTGAAGGAGTTCTCCCGGATCTTCGCCTGGGCCGTGGCCAAGGCGGACCGGCTGGAGTCCATGGGGTGGTACGCCAAGGTCCTGGACCTCACGCTCAACTCGGAGATGGCGCTCCACCGGAGCTACGCCGCCCGATTCGGAGTCACCCCCGAAGAGCTGGAGGCCGAGCCCATGTGGCCCACCACCCGGGCCTACACCGACTTCCTGGTGCGCACGGCCGCCGACGGGGACATGGCCGATCTCCTGGCCGCCCTCCTCCCCTGCGCCTGGGGGTACGTGGTCATCGGCCGGGCCCTGGCGGAGGGAAGCCCCCCCGGGGACCAGCGCTACGCAGACTGGATTGCCCAGTATGCCTCCGAGGAGTTCGCCGAAGCGGGAGCATGGCTCCGGACCGAACTGGACCGGGTGGCGGAGGGCGCCACCGAGGCGAAACGGGCCCGGCTCCGGGAGATCTTCCTCCTCTCGTCCCGTTACGAGCTGCGGTTCTGGGACATGTGCTGGGAGGGGGAGAGCTGGGAAAAGGCCCCCCGCTCGGCAGGACCGGGGGGCTGAAGGCCCCGATCCCCCTATCGGACCTGGGCCGGAAGGGAGGAAGGTTCCCCAGGGCTCCCGGAGTCGTCCCGGACCTGGGCCCCCGCCCCCACACCCCGGCAGTACGCCGCGTCCACCCGCACCAGGAGCGCGTTCACCACCGACCGCTCCCCGGCGGGGTCCGAGGGTCGGCTCACCCGCCGTCCCCGCACCACCATCACCGACGACCCGCCCCCGTCCAGGTTGAGGGCCTCGGTGACCCCCAGGGCCCGGAAGAGTTCGGCCAGCTCGGGAAGGGTCATCCCTTCGGCGCTCCCCTCCCTCCGGCCCTCCACCACCGCGATCCAGACCCGCCGCCGCTCGGGGTCCCACCCCAGGGCGGTGCGGGGATGGCGGGTCGAGGCGAAGGCGGGGCGCTCCACCTGCTGCAGGTCGTCCACCCACCTCCCGTCCGCCAGGAGAGGAGGGAACCCCGACAGGATCTCGGTCTCGCCGTCGGGCTCGTGGACGGAGAGCACCCACTCCCCCACGGCCAGGGAGTCCCCGTCCCACTGCACGGGCCCCACGGAGGGAAGGCTCCCGGGCTTCCAGGCGAAGACCGGACGGGAGGACCGTCCCCGGATCTCCCCCCCCGACGCCTCCAGGCCGATGGGGCGGCCATCCTCGGTGAAGAAGTCTCCGTTCACCGCAGCCACCACCTGCCCTCCGGCCCGCCGGGCCAGCTCCGAGACCGAGGCCCGGGGCTGATCGGGCCCCGGGGTGGCCACCTGGAACCCCACCTCGCACCGGGTGGGGTCCACCTCCAGGAGATGGAGGGTCCAGGGCTCCACGGAGCTCCGCACGGCCCGGTAGATGATCCCCTCCCCCAGGCGGAAGGTGGACACCCGGTCCGGGACCACGTACTCCACCAGGGCGAGGGGGAGCCCACGTGTGAGGGCGGGGGGGCGGTCCAGGGGCTCGCACCCTCCCACCACCGTTCCGAGAAGGACCAGGGATGCCCCGGCGAGGAACAGACGGACCGGAAGGAGACGCCGGAGGCTCCCCACACCCCCCTTGGGCCCCCCATCTCTGGTCGCGGCGATCCTCCTCATGGCCTCCAGTCCCCCTCCGCACCGTGGGTCCCCGGGACCCCGGGGGTCCCCTCGCGCCTCCCGGAAAGATACCTTTTTCCGGGGCTGTCGGATCCCCCCCGTTCCCGTCCACTCCTTCCCTCCCCGGCCATGGTGCGAATCCCCAGTCCCGTCCTCGTCCTCCTCTTCGCCCTCGCGGCCGGGGGATGGGGAGCGGTCCCCCTCGAGGGACAGGACCGGACGTCCGACGAGATCCGGGTGGGAATCTCCCTGGGCGGCACCGGGTTCCTGGGCTTCATCACCGAGTACCGGCGGGGGGACTGGGGGGTGGAGCTGAACCTGGGGAGCATCACCTTCCGGGAGATCGCCGTGGCCATCTCGGGCAAACGGTACTTCACCGACGGGCGGATCCGGCCGGCGGTGGGGCTGGGCCTCTGGAGCCTCACGGCCTGGACCGAGGACGGGAGCGGATCCGTCCTCATCCTCCGGGCGCCCCTGGCGGTGGAATGGGGGGTCACCGGGGGCCATGCCCTGGGGGTGGAGGTGGGGATCAACCGCGCGCTGGCGGTGAACCGCCTGGACCCGGAGGACGACACCCCTCCCAACACGAACATCGTCCCGCTCCCCGGCCTCTACTACCGGCACGGTTGGGAGCGCTGACCCCGAGGGGGCCGCGGCGGCGGCGGATCTGAGCCCGGCGAGGCGGACCCCTCCGGCCGTCAGCGCCACCCGCCCTCCTCGGGCTCGTCCCAGCGCTCCTCCCAGAATCGATCCTCTGCCTCCCGGATGGCGTCCTCGTCCAGGGGAGGGTCCTCGGGCGCGTCCACCGAGCCCTCGGCCAGGATCCGGCGCAGGGTCTCGTCGGTGACCACCGGAAGCTCCCCGTCCACGGTCCGCCGGACCCGCCGCCGGGCCACCACGCCCGCCAGCGCCACCACCGTGGCCAGGAGGACGAACAGGGCGATCAGGGCCATCCGTCCCCCCGCCTCACCCCAGGGGTTCCATCCCGGCGTACTTGAGCCCGCTTCCCGTGTTGAAGAGGACCACTTCCTCCCCGGGCTTCAGGAGACCCCGCTCCAGGAGCCGGGGCACGGCGGCGGCCACGGCTCCGCCCTCCGGCGCGGCGAAGACCCCCGTGGTCTCCCCCATGGTGGCCACCCAGCGGGCCATCTCCCCATCCGTCACCGCCACAGCGGCACCTCCCGAGGCCCGCACCGCCCGGAGGATGAGGAAGTCGCCCACCGCCCCGGGCACCCGGAGGCCCGAGGCGTAGGTGGCCGCGCCCTCCCAGAACCCCGCGTCCTCCCGGCCCTCTTCCCAGGCCCGGACCATGGGGGCGCACCCTTCCGCCTGGACCGAGATCATCCGGGGGCGTCGGGAGCCGATCCACCCCAGGGCCTCCATCTCGTCGAAGGCCTTCCACATCCCGATGAGGCCCGTCCCCCCTCCGGTGGGATACACGATGACGTCGGGGAGGCGGCCGTCCAGCTGCTCGAAGAGCTCGTACCCCATGGTCTTCTTCCCTTCCACCCGGTAAGGCTCCTTCAGGGTGGAGAGGTCCCACCAGCCGTGGGCCTTCACCCCGTCCCGCACCACCTTCCCGCAGTCGGAGATGAGGCCGTCCAGGAGCTGGAGGTGGGCGCCCAGGGCCCGGATCTCCTCCAGGATGGGGGCGGGGGTGTCCCGGGGAGCCACCACGTGGACCGGGAGTCCCGCCGCCGCGCCGTAGGCCGCCGCGGCTCCCCCGGCGTTGCCCGCGGTGGGGAGGGCCAGGGCCTCCGCCCCCAGCTCCAGGGCCCGGGACACGGCCACGGCCATTCCCCGGGCCTTGAAGGAGGCGGTGGGGTTCTGCCCCTCGTCCTTCACCCAGCAGCGTTCGATCCCCAGGGCGTCGGCCAGGCGGGGTGCCGGGAGGAGGGGGGTCCAGCCCTCCCCCAGCGCCACCATGCACCCCGGATCCCGGACGGGGAGGACCTCGGCGTACCGCCACAGGTCGCTCCGGCGCCCCACCAGGTCCTCGGGGCGGAAGCGATCCCGCAGCAGGTCCAGGTCGTACCGCGGGAAGAGGGGCTTCCCGGTCGGGGAGAGGCCCTGGAGGCGCTCGCTTTCCAGGCGCTCCCCGGTGCCGGTGCACTCCAGGTGGGAGGCACCGGGGTATCGGAAGGAGGCGGTGTCGGACATGGGAGCCGGGTGCAGGGTGGGGATGGGGCGTCTACGCCCGTGGGGATCCGGGTGCGGACCCGGAAGAGAACCCGGGGGGCCGCCCGGCGCCACCCCGCAGGAGGAGCGCGCCCGCCACGAAGAGAAGCATCCCCACGGGAAGGAGGGCGAAGGGGGGATCCCGCTCCACCTGGGTGCTCAGCTCCCGGGTGGCGGGGAGGAAGGAGAGGAAGAGGATCAGGCCGTTGTTCAGGAAGTGGAGGAGGACCCCCACCCAGATGGAGCGGGTCTCCACCACCACCCACGCCAGGAGGATCCCCAGCCAGAAGGTGGGAAGAAAGCGGAAGGCGGTCTGGGGAGAGAGGTGGAAGAGTCCGAAGATGAGGGCCGAACCCACCACCGCCCCCGCGGTCCCCAGCCGATCCCTGAGCCCCGAGAGGACCACGCCCCGGAACACGAACTCCTCCGCCACCGCCGGGATGGCCGCCACCAGGACCAGGAGCCAGAGGAAGCGGATCGGGTCGTCGGTGGTGAGGAACTCCGCCATGGCCTCCAGGACCTCCACCGGGACCGGGATGACGAAGCTCTGCGCCCAGGCCAGGAACCAGGCCAGGATCACCCCCCCCACCATGAGGAGGAGGGCCCCCCGCAGGGGACGCCCCCCCGGTGGCGGGGCCAGGGAGAAGGTCCGGACCGGATCGTATCCGAAGGCCTGCACCAGGAAGAGGGCCGGGAGGAGGAGGAGACCGAGCTGCATGAGGGCGATCCCCATCTCCCCCAGGAGGAGCTGCAGCGGGACCCCCCCGAGGAGGTAGAGGAACGCCACCCCCAGCACGAAGAGGAGGGTCACCCCCGCCGACGGGGTCTCGCCCCGGGAGGCGGTCGGGAGACGGGGGTGGGGCATGGTGGGACTCTCCGGCGGGGCCCTCCCCCGGGGGAAGGTAGGGACGGGTTGCGATCCGGCCCCGATGGTAGCACTTCGCCCAGGGAGGACAACCCCGGGCGGAACCGCCAGGCAACCCTTCGGCGGTTCGGGGCATCCCAGGAACAGAGATGAGCGAACTCCGACTGATCCAGCGGGCCGGCGATGGAGACGCGCTGGCCGTCCGTGCCCTCTACGAGCGCTACGCCCCGCGGGTGTTCGCCGTGGTGCGCCGGATCGCCGGAGACGACGACCTGGCCCAGGACTGGGCCCAGGACACCTGGATCCGGGCGGTCCGCGCCCTCCCCACCTTCCGGGGAGACGCCCGGTTCAGCACCTGGCTCCATCGCATCGCGGTGAACACGGCGCTGGAAGGGGCGAGGCGGTTCCGGCGCCACGAGGAGGGAAAGGACCCCCTTCCGGAGGCCCTTCCCGCGCCCCCGGTGGCCGGGGACCCCCTCCTGGAATCCCGGCTGGAGGAGGCGCTGGATCGGATCCCCGACGGGATGCGGCAGGTCCTGGTCCTCCACGACGTGGAGGGATACACCCACGAGGAGATCGGAGGGCTGCTGGGAATTCACCCCGGGACCTCGAAGTCCCAGCTCTTCAAGGCCCGGGCCCGGATGCGGTCGCTCCTCCGGGTCACCGGCGCAGAGGACCACGACGCAGGAGTGGAAGCATGGAACACCTGACCCCCGAGACCCTGGCCCGCCTGGTGGACGACGCCCCCTCCACGGGAGAGGCGTCGCACCTGGAGGACTGCCGGCGCTGCCGGGAGGAGGTGACGGCCCTCCGGGAACAGACCCGGAGCCTGGCCCACCTCCCGGACCTCCGGCCTCCTTCGGGAGACTGGGATTCCCTGGAGCGAAGGCTCTCAGACGCCGGACTCCTGTCCCCGTCCCCCAGGGCCGGGCAGGGGGTCCGGAGCCCCGGATGGATCCAGGCAGCCGCCGGGGTCCTCCTCCTGGTGGGGGGCGCGGGCCTGGGGCTGGGAGCCGGAGCCCTGATGGACGCCGGGGACCGGGGGGGCCCGGGGGGTATTCTGGCCGGGGAGGCTGCTCCAGGGGCGCCGACCCCTGGCGCCCCCTCCCCGGACGGGGCCCCGACCCCGGGGCTCCTGGCCGCACTGGACCGGGAGCTCGGGGCGTCGGACCTCTCGCTGGAGGAGGCCGAGGAGTGGGTCCGCCTCACCGAGGGATGGTACGTCACCGCCCTCACCCGCTACCGGGAGGGAACCCTGGGCGGGGGCGACCCCGGCTTCGGGGGCCCGGGCGACCCCCTCACCCGCTACGCGGCGCTGGAGGCCCTCATGGCCGCGGGCCAGGCCGCGGTGCGGGAGGCGCCCACGGACCCCTTCCTGAACGGCCTCCTGCTGAACATGCGGGCCGAGCGAGAGGCCTCCCTCCAGGGACTCCGGGCCGCCTCCACCGCCCACCTCTGGTACTGACCCGAAGGCGAGGAGCCGCATGAACACGCACAGTCCGACGCCCCGTCCCACCCCTTCCCTGCGCTGGGTCATCCTCCCCGCGGCATGGGTGGGAGCCCTCGTGGGGATCCCGGGAGGGCCCGCCGTCCACGGGGGACTCCCGGCGGTGGGGGTCCTGGGGACCACGCCCCTGGAAGCCCAGGAGGTCACCCGTCCCCTCCCCCCACCGGCCCTCCGGGCCGGCGCGGGATGGCTCGGGATCGGGTTCGAAGCGACCCGTATCCGTTCGGAGGCCGAAGCCGTATCCGTCGACACCATCCGGGTCGGACAGGTGATCCACGGGAGTCCCGCCGAGGTCGCCGGGGTGCGTCCCGGCGACCTGGTGACGCACCTCCAGGGAGAGCCGGCCACCCCGGAGGCGCTGCGTCGGCACGTGGCCGCCCTGGAACCGGGGACTCGCCTCCGCCTCCGCGTCCTTCGCGAAGGGGAGGCGTTGGACCTCACGGTGGAGGCCGGCGCGCGCCCGGACCTCATCCTGGACCGACCGTCGGGGGAGGTCATGGTCCTCTTCCTGGACTCCCTCCGGACCCGGATGCACCTGCACGCCGACTCCATCCGGTCCTACATGATGATGAACCTGGACTCCCTCCGGACCCAGGGCTTCCTGCTGGAAGAGGAGGCCCGGTGGTTCGGCGAGGAGAGCCGGAGACGGGCCCTGGAGGGACGGCGGTTCGAATTCGAGGTGAGGCGCCGGAGCGAGGACGGGAGGGAGGAGCCCTCCCGGATCATCGTCCGGGCACCGGGGACTCCCCTGGGGCCGGTGGTGGGCCTGGGCCAGCGGGTGGTGGCGGGGGCCGAGGTGACCCCCCTCAATCCGGAGCTGGGAGGTTACTTCGGCACCGACCAGGGGGTCCTGGTGACCCAGGTGGTGGAGGGATCCCCGGCCCACGCGGCCGGGCTCCAGCCGGGGGACGTGGTAGTGGAGGTGGCGGGAGAGGGGGTGCGATCGGTCCCCCAGCTCCGCAGTGCGCTGGAGCGGGGATACCGGGCCCCTCCCGTCCCGGTGAGGATCCTCCGGGAACGGCGCGAGCTCACCCTGGAGTTCCGGCGCTGACGGAGGGGGTGACCCCCTCCTGATACCGGGAGGGATCGGGGGTCCGGCGCACCTGGTTCAGGAAATCCCGCTCCACGACCCCGTCCCGGAGGTGGATCTGTCTCCGGGCCACCTGGGCGATGTCGTGCTCGTGGGTCACGACGACAATGGTCTGACCCTGGTCGTTCAGGCGGACGAAGACATCCATGATCTCCTCGCTGGTCCGGGAGTCCAGGTTCCCGGTGGGCTCGTCGGCCAGGAGGAGGGCCGGCTCGTTCACCAGCGCCCGGGCCACCGCAACCCGCTGGCGCTGTCCCCCCGAGAGCTCCGGGGGGCGGTGGTCCATCCGGTCCCTGAGGCCCACCATCTCCAGCTTGGCCGAGGCACGGGCACGGCGGTCCGCCGCAGAGGTCCCGGCGTAGATGAGGGGGAGTTCCACGTTGTGGAGGGCGGTGGCCCTAGGGAGGAGATTGAAGGTCTGGAAGACGAACCCGATCTCCCGGTTCCGGATCCGGGCCAGGCGGGATTCGGAGAGTTGGCTCACGTTCTGCCCGTTCAGCCAGTACTCTCCCGAGGTGGGGGTGTCCAGACATCCCAACAGGTTCATGAAGGTGGACTTGCCGCTCCCCGAGGGGCCCATGATGGCCACGAACTCCCCCTTCCGGATCGCCAGGTCCACTCCCCGCAGGGCCCGTACCGTCTCCGCCCCCAGGACGTAGTGCTTCGTGAGTCCCCGGGTCCGGATCACCACCTCGTCGATCTGCCGCATCCCCACCTCCGTCACAGGTCCATCCCACAC
>JBJHCB010000020.1:0-16862 GCA_050485805.1 Gemmatimonadota bacterium
CGGCGTGGGAGGGGGAAGGCGGGTTGGGCGGGGAGGGGGCGGGCGGGGACGGGGCGGACGGCGACGGTGGCGGGGAGGCCCGTGGCTGAGGGCTCCGAACGCGCGAGGCGAGGAGTCCCCGCCCCCCTCCGCCTCGGGGTGAGCCTGGCCTTCCTGGCAGGGGTCCTCTGGTTCCTGGATGCGGGGGCACTCCTGCACCGGCTGGGCCGGATGCACCCCGGCTGGGCCCTCCTGGCGGTGGGGATCTCGGTGGGGCAGGTCGCCCTCCTGGCCGGGCGGTGGTCCTTCACCGCCCGGCGCCTGGGCATCTCCCTTCCCTTCCCCGTGGCCCTGCGGGAGTACTACCTGGGGATCTTCCTGAACCAGGTCCTCCCCGGCGGGGTGGTGGGGGATGCGGCCCGGGCGTGGCGGCACGCCGGGTCGGAGGGGGGGGCCGGAACCGGGGAGGGGGACCGTGGCGGAGGAACGCGTGCCCTCCCCACCGGCACCCGCCCCATGGGATCCGCCCTCCGAGGGGTGATCCTGGAACGGGCGTCCGCCCAGGTGATCATGACAGGCGTGGCCCTGGCCTCCGCCGCGGTCCTCCTGGCGGGCCCCGCCCCCTCTCCCGCCCTCCTCCTGGGGGCAACCCTCGCCCTCCTGGTCACCCTGGGAGCCGGAGGGGTCCTCCTCCGGGGGCTGGGCCCGCTTCCCTCCCGGGGATCCCTGGCCGGCCGATTCCACGACGACGCCCGCCGCGCCGTCCTCGCCCCCGGAGCGCTGGCCTTCCACCTCCTCACCGGACTCCTGGTGGTGGCCAGCTATCTGGCGGTCTTCCTGGCCGCGGCTCGGGCGGTGGGAGTGGCCACCCCCCTTCTCCAGCTCCTCCCCCTGGTGGCCCCGGTCCTCATGACCATGCTTCTTCCCCTGAGCGTGGCCGGCTGGGGGATCCGGGAGGGGGCGGCCGCCGCGCTCTGGGGCATGGTGGGACTCTCCGTGGGGGACGGCGTCCTGATCTCCATGGCCTACGGGGTCCTCGTCCTGGTGTCGAGCCTCCCCGGCGGGCTGGTCCTGGCGGGGGCGGGGCGGACCCGGACCCGGACCTCACCCTGAGCCGGTGGCGGGTCCGGCTCCAGGGCCGTCTCCCTCTACCCCCACGCCGGGAGGCCCCACCTCCGGCCAGGTTCGCCCCCGTCGGAGCTCCAGGTCGAACAACGTGTCCCTGCCCAGGGAGAAGGTCCGGCACGGAGGCCTCAGAGCCTGATCCAGCGTCCTGACCGGAGGAAGGGTCAGCGCCAAACGCCCCGATCCGATGAGGAGGGGCGCCACGGTGACGTGGAGTCGGTCCAGTGCACCTGCCGCAAGGAATCGGGACACGGTGATTCCTCCCCCCTCCACCAGGACCCGGTGGAGCCCCCGACCTGCCAGGAGGGAGAGGATGGCCTCGGGGGCGAACCCCTCTCCCTCCGCCGCCGGCAGGAAGAGGTGCTCCACCTCGCCCTTCCCCTGCGTATCCCTTGGCATCGGGGCAGGGCCGACGCCTCCGTCCCCGCCCTCCCGCTCCCGTCGGATCACCAGGGTCGGAGCGGCACCGTCCTGGAAGACCCTCCGGTCCTCCGGAAGTCGCCCGTCGGGATCCAGGACCACCCGCACCGGGCTGGGGCCGCCCGCCTTCCGCACCGTGAGGCGGGGATCGTCGGCCGCCACGGTGCCGGCCCCCACCACCACCGCGTCCACCAGGGCTCTCACCCGATGGAGGCGGAGGATGTCGTCGGGACCGGTGACGTAGTGGGAGTGCCCGTCCTCGGTGGCGATCCGTCCGTCCAGGCTCTGGCCCAGCTGCCCCAGGACCAGTCGGTGGGGCAGGACCAGAGGGAGGTAGAGCTCCAGGAGGCCGCGGGCGGGGTCGGTGGGTCGGGCCGAAGCCGCCCATCGTCCGGAGGGGTGCACCAGAAGCCACGCGGGGTGGAGCCCCCCCGCCGGGGCTTCCACGCGGACCGGGGTGGAGCCCTCTCCGATGCCCCTGGGAAGGGCCTGCAGCAGCGCCCAGGCCGTCTCCTCGTCCAGGCGGGGGGGATCCCCGTCCTCCCCCGTCCCCCCTCCGGCGGGACCCCGGTTCCGGACCTCCGTCACCCCAGCCGCTCCAGGGGAACGCTCCGCGCCTCCTCCAGCACCCGGGCCAGGACCCCTCCGTAGTGGGCGACCATGCGCTCCCCCATGGCGGCGGTGGCCCGGCGGGGGTCGCCCACGGCCCCGGAGGGATGCAGGTCTCCGGCAAGCCAGGCGAAGGAGGCCGCCCCCTCGGGACCCAGGACGCCCTCCATGGCCTCTCCCGCGGAAGGAAACGCCTGGAAGGCCTCGGGATCCACGAGCTCCGGGTGGAGGTGGAGCATCATGGCGGTCTCCGGCGCTCCCCCGTGGAACCCGTGGCGCCACTCCGTCTCGGGGAGGTCCACGCCGGGAGGGCGGGGGAACCGGGTGTACGTCGCCTTCACCACCAGGAGGCGGTGCTCCCTCCGGAGCCGGAGGGCGGCGGTCTCCAGGGTGGCCCGGTTGCCCCCGTGGCTGTTGAAGAGGACCAGGCGCCGGATCCCCACCGCCGCCACCGAGGCCCCCACCGCTCCCAGGATCTCCCCCAGGAGCCCGGGATCCAGGCTGACCGTCCCGGGGAACCCCGCGTGCTCCGCGCTGGCCCCCACGGCCTGGGTCGGAAGGACGAGGACGGGAAACCCCGGGGGGAGGAGCTCCAGGGCCGCCGACAGGATCCCCCGGGCGATCTCGAGGTCCGTGCCCAGCGGGAGATGGGGGCCGTGCTGCTCCACCGCCGCCACCGGAAGGACCACCACCGGGTCCCGGGTCGCGAGGTCGGCCACCTGGAGAGACGTGAGGGAAGACCAGTGACGGGGGGAGGGATCGGGCATGACCGGAGGGGAGGGAGGAAGGGGCCGGAGCACGCCGGCGCCCCGGTGCCATGGAAGATAGGCCCTGCCCCCCCGCGGGGCCTCCCCCGGGAGGGACCCGGGTCCCCACCCACGGGTCCCGCCGCCCCCCCTCAGGGGAGGTGCACCCGCAGGGAGACCACCAGCTCCCGCTGGGGATGGGCCCTCCGGCTCCCCCGCTCCTCGTCCACCAGGGTGTAGCGACTGAACCCCCCCACCACCTCGGGGGCCAGGGTCCATCCCAGGACGTCTCCCTCCGCCCCCACCCCGTAGCGGAGCATCCCCCCGGTCCCTCCCCGGGGCGGGGTGAATCCCACCCGATCGGGGGGATCCACCTCGCCGAAGGCGTAGCGCCGGACCCCCACTCCACCCAGGGCGTAGGGGCGGACCCCTCCCAGGGCTCTTGGGGACCGCACCACCAGCTCCCCGGTCACGAAAACGAGTCGGGTGGGGACCCGGTGCTCGAAGACCAGCGTCTCCTGGAAGTCGCCCCCGGGGATGGTGCCCACCATTCGGGTGCGGAAGGGCCACACCCCCTCCATCCCCAGTCGGAAGGCCAGGGGAAGTCCGGAGGCCCGGAGTTCCAGACCCACCCCCCCCACCGGTGCGCTGCGCATCCGGGAGCGGGCCGGGGGATAGTCGGATCGGTAGAGGAGGGAGGAAGGCACGAACCACCCCACGGCCGGAAGGACCCGCAGGTGGACCCCCTCCCCCCCGGAGGAGCCGGCCTCCACCTGGGCCTCCAGCCCACGGGGAGCCAGGACCAGGAGGGCGACTCCCAGCGCCAGGAGGGCGACCCCCGGGGCCAGGGACCGCGCCGGAGCCGGCCATCGCGCCGGGGCCAGCCATCGCGCCGGGGCCAGCCCCGCCCCCGGTGCAGGGTAGGGCGGCGCGGGGAGGGAGCAGGGCTCGTACATGACGGGAACGCCTCCGCAGGAGAAGGCCACGGGGACGGGAGGGTGGAGGGGGATGGGTAGACCCGGCCCGCCCCGGGGGGCAAGGGGAGGCCGGGCGCTCCGGAGTCCCCCGGGTTGCTCCCGGTCGCCTCCTCGTTCTAGGCTTCCTCGCACCCCCAGCCCCCTCCGCCTCCCCGGGAGATGACCGTGTCCGCTTCCCTCCTCCGCCCCGGTCCCCTTCGCCCCTCGACCCGCCGGGGAGCCCTCGCCGCCCTCCTCCTGGTCCCTACCGGCCTCGCCGGCCAGCTCCCCGCGGGCGGGGAGGAGGGACGGGCGGGAGCCGAGCTTCCCCTGGTCCATGTCCTGGCCACCGGGGGAACCATCGCCGGCGCCGGGGAGCCCGGTGCCCTCACCGGCTACGTCTCCGGGGAGGTGGCCGGCGACGAGTTGGTCCGGGCCGTTCCCCAGATCCAGGAGCACGCCCGGGTGGTGACGGAGCAGATCGCCAACATCGAGAGCAGCCTCATGGACGCGGAGATCTGGCTCCGCCTGGCGAACCGGATCAACGAGCTCTTCACCCAGACCGAACCGGAGGTGGCGGGGGTGGTGGTGACCCATGGCACCTGGACGCTGGAGGAGACCGCCTACTTCCTGAACCTCACCGTCCGCTCCGACCGGCCGGTGGCGGTGGTGGGGGCCCAGCGCCCCCCCAGTGCCATCAGCCCCGACGGCCCCCTGAACCTCCTGAATGCCGTCCGGGTGGCGGCGGACCCGGCCTCCCGGGGCCACGGCGTGCTGGTGGTGATGAACGAGGAGATCAACGCCGCCCGGGAGGTGAGCAAGGGGAACACCTACCGGGTGGAGGCCTTCCGCTCGGGGGAGCTGGGCTTCCTGGGCTACGTGGACGCCGATCGGGTGGTCTTCTACCGGACCCCCACAAAGCGCCACACCCTCCACTCCGAGTTCGACGTCTCGGGCCTCTCCTCCCTCCCCCGGGTGGGGATCGTCATGTCCCACACCGAGGCCACCCGCCTCCTGGTGGACGCCCTGGTGGAGGATGGCTACGACGGACTCATCCTCCATGGCCATGGCTCGGGGGTGGCCACTCCCGACCTGCGGACCGGCCTCCGGGACGCCGCCCGCCGCATCCCCGTGGTCCGGACGGCGCAGGCGGAGAACAGTCGGGTCCTGGACGAGCCCGCCTGGCTCGAGGACGGCATCCTGGCGGGAGACAACCTGGGCCCCCTCAAGGCCCGGATCCTCCTCCGGCTGGCGCTGGCCCACACCCGGGACCCGGCGGAGCTCCGGCGGATCCTTTCCCAGTACTGAACCGGCGGCCGGACCGCCCCACCCCCACCCCGAGCGCCTTCCCCCGGAGCCCCCGCCCCGTGAAAGATCTCCACGCCACCTTCGTCCGCCTCCTCTCGAACCTGGCCAGCCCCCGGGAGATCCACCTGTACCTCAGGCGCTTCTCCCAGGTGGACGCATCCCGCTTCGCCGTGGTGAAGGTGGGGGGAGCCATCCTGGAGGACGAGCTGGACGCCCTGGTCTCCTCCCTGGACTTCCTCCAGCAGGTGGGACTCACCCCCATCGTGGTCCACGGCGCGGGTCCGCAGCTGGATCGGGCCTACCGGGAAGCGGGTATCGAGAAGCGGACGGTGGACGGGCTCCGCCACACCGGGCCCGAGGGGCTGGCCGTGGCCCGGAAGGTCCTGCAGCGGGAGAACCTGCGCCTGGTGGAAGCGCTCCAGGTGGAGGAGGTCCGGGCCACCTCCCTCCCCACCGGCGTCTTCCAGGTGGAGGTCCTGGATCCGGAGCGCTACGGGCTCGTGGGCCGGGTGGTGGGAGTGGACACCGACGGGATCCGCGCCGCCACCGACGTGGGATCCATCCCCGTCATCGCCTCCCTGGGGGAGACGGCCGGGGGACAGATCCTGAACGTGAACGCCGACTGGGCCGCCAACGAGCTGGTGAAGCGCGTCCAGCCGTACAAGATCATCTTCCTCACCGGCACCGGGGGGCTGCTGGACGCGGAAGGCCGGGTCATCGAGTCCATCAACCTGAGCACCGAGTACGAGGAGCTCATGGAGCAGCCCTGGATCCACTCGGGAATGCGGGTGAAGCTCGAGCAGATCCACGACCTCCTGCAGCACCTCCCCCTCTCCAGTTCCCTCTCCCTCACCCGTCCCGGGGAGATGGCCAAGGAACTCTTCACCCACCGGGGCTCCGGTACCCTGGTGCGCCGGGGGGAGCGGATCCGCACCCTGGAGGGCTGGGGCGATGTGGACCGGGATCGCCTGCGGACCCTCATCGAGTCCAGCTTCGGACGCCCCCTGGCCCCGGACTACTTCGACGCCCTCACGCCCCACCGGGTCTACGTCACCGAACACTACCGCGCGGCCATCCTCCTCACCCTCGAGGACGGGCTCCCCTACATGGACAAGTTCTCGGTGCTGGAGGAGGCCCAGGGGGAGGGGCTGGGCCGGGCGGTGTGGCAGGTCATGCGCTCCGAGACGCCGCAGCTCTTCTGGCGGGCCCGGGAGGAGAACGTCATCAACGAGTTCTACTTCGCCAACGCCGAGGGCTCCCTGCGGGGAGGAGGCTGGATCGTCTTCTGGTACGGACTCGAGGACTGGGGGGTGGTGCGCTCCGCGGTGGAGACGGCCCGGGGTCGCCCCGCCACCCTCCGGGGAGGAGGAGAGGTCTCCTGACGGGCCCCGGGGCTGGGGAGGCCGGGGCGGCGGGGCGCCGCTCCGGCCGCCGCTCCGGGCAGCGGTCCGGCGGGCTCGATCCGACCCTTTCCCACCCGTGTCGTGGATCTTTCCCGGGAATCCACGCTATCATTCCGGACGATGTCGTACCCTCCCCGTGCAGCACCCTCCCGGAACCACGCAGGCGTATCCCAGGAGTCACCTTGAAGACCGTCGCCCGGAGCCTCCACTCCCTCTCCCGTCCCGCCCGGACCCTGGCGTCGGCCGGACTCCTCTTCGGGTTCGGGGTGCTCGCCCATGCGGGTCCCCTCCAGGCCCAGGAGACCGACCTCCCCATTCCCCCCGGGCTGGCCTCCTCCGAGCTGGAGCGCTCCCGGGCCTGCGTCCCGGTGCTCACCCGCCTTGCCACCCTGGAGCGGGAGCTGGAGCCCCTGGCAGAGCGGGCCCGTCGCCTGGGAGCGCTGAACCAGGCCGTGGGGCTCGAGGACCGGGGGCGGGTGGACCCTCTGGATCCGTCGGACCCCATGGAAGCGGCGGTGGCGGAGTGGTTCCAACGGGACGAGGAGTTGGCGGAGCAGTACGCAGAGACCGCCGACGAGGCCACCCGCGAGGAGCGGAACCGCCTCCGCCGGGAGATCCAGGGACGTCTCCGGGAGACCTTCGAGGCAGTGAACGAACAGGCCGGCACCCGCCTGGAGGAAGAGCTGGACCTGGGAGAGATGGCGCTGGGATGCGACGGGGCCGTCCTGGTCCGGAGCGCCGTGGTGGAGGCGTGTCAGGGGTTGGACAGCGCCGTCTGCACCGAGGCGCGGGAGGCGGGTGCTCCCGGGCGCTTCCGGTTCGTGGAAGCCGCCGAGGACCTGTGGGACATGGAGCAGCTTCGACCCTGGTCCGACCCCACCCCCCTCCTTCCCTCTCCCGAGGGTGGGCTGGGCGGTGGTCAGACGGGTACCCTCCTCCGTCGGGGGAATCTGACCCTGGTCCTCAGCCTGGAGACCATCCTCCAGGATCGGGCCCAGGTGGATCCGGAGGAGGCGGCGGAATACGACGCCCACCTGGAGGCCCTGGGCATCCCCTTCGATGATGCCCGCTTCGTCATGACCCCGGCCCTGGCGGTGGCCTTCGACACCCCCGGTCGCCTGGGGGGGGAGACCCACTACCTCCTCCACTTCGGGGACCTCTCGGATCCCCCGAACCAGGTCTTCTGGTCGGTTCCCGCCACCGGGGACGGCCCGCTCCAGGCCCTCTTCCCGGCGCCCGGATGGGTGCTGGCCCAGCTGGCCGACGGGGCGGAGGTGAGCCTCACGGCGGTGCAGCTCCCCGAGGGGGATCCCGTGGAGGGAGAGGTCATGGAGGCGGATGCCGTCTTCACCATGGAACTCACCTCCGTGGGTCAGCCTCCGGCCGTGGGTGCCCTCCTGGCGTACATGGTAAGCGGGGAGATGGCCGAGGACCTGGCCCGACTGGTCCCACCCGACGGGCCGGAGACGCCTGAGCGCCGCTGATCCGCGGCACCTCTCGCTCCGGGGAACCCGGCCGGGTACCAGGGATCACATCGCGCCGGTCGACCAACCCTCCCCGGGAGCCCCCGCATGCTCCGACTCCTCCCCCTCCTCCTGGTCCTGGTCCCCGCCCACCCCGCCCTGGCCCAGACCGGGGAGTTCCCCACGATCCCCGTGGAGGGCTCCGTATCGGGCCGATTGTCGGCAGACGGCCCGGCCCTCCGGAACCGTGGGCCCTTCGTGGCCTATCGCGTCGAAGGGCTGGCCGGCGAACGCTTCCAGGCGGATCTCCGCTCCAGCGACTTCGACGCCTACCTCACCCTGGCCCGCCTGGTGGGAGGCGTCACGGACCTCCTGGCCGAGGACGATGACGGGGGGGAGGGGACCGACGCCCGCCTCCGGTTCACCCTCCCCGAGGAGGGGAGCTACCTCCTCCTGGTGCAGTCCTTCGGAACCGGCACCGGGGCCTACTCCCTCTCCCTGACCCGGAGACCCGAGGCTCCCCGGGCGGAACCCCGCCCCCTCACCCTGGGCGTCCCCGGGGAGGGCCGCCTCTCCGAGGCGTCCAGCGTCCTGGTGACGGACTGGTTCGAGGAGATCCCCTACGACCTGTGGACCTTCCAGGGGGAAGGGGGCACGAACCTCCTCATCTCCCTCGCTTCGCCGGACTTCGACGCCTACCTGGAATTCGGGCCCCTTTCCGGGGGTGACCTCCAGGTCACCCACACCGACGATGACGGCGGCCCGGGCACCGACTCCCTCCTGCGCCTGACCCTCCCCCACGACGGGACCTTCGGCATCCGGGCGCGGCCCTTGGGAGGAAACTCCCCGGGCGGCGGGTACGTGGTGTTGGTGGACCCCTGGGTCCAGGCGCCCCCCCTCCGTCGCTCCCTGGAGGTGGGAGACCGGGTGGAGGGCGAGCTAACCCTGGAAGACGCGGTCCTGGACGGATCCATTCCCTTCCAGGAGTGGACGGTGGAGGGACGGGCGGGGCAGACGGTCCGGATCCGGCTCCGCTCCGACGCCTTCGACGCCTTCCTCTCGGTGGGACGGGAGGAAGGGGATGGGACCTTCGTGGCCCTGGCGGAGAACGACGACGCTCCCGACGACGGGTTGAATTCCCTGGTGGAGCTCCGTTTCCCGGAGGACGGGACCTACGTCATCCGGGCCCGGCCCCTCTCCGCAGGGGGTCTGGGGGCCTACTCCCTGGAAGTGGAGGCCGGGCCGTCGGGGGACTAGGGGTCAGCCCGGGGGCCCGACCGAGCGCCGGAAGCCCCGACCCCGCCCCGGAAGCCCCGACCCCGCCCCGGAGGTCCCGCCCCCGCCCCGGATCAGGAGGTCACCCCCCTCCCCCCCGGAGGGCCTCACCCACCCGGGTGAGGAGCGCTTCGATCTGCCAGGGCTTCTCCAGGAAGGGCAGGGTGGATGGATCCACCCGATCCCACCCCATGAGGAACTCGGGGTCGAACCCGCTGGTGAGGAGCACCCGGGGCAATCGACCCTCCCTCTCCAGTCGCTCCAGGAGCTCCGCGCCGCTCATCCCGGGCATGATGAGGTCCGCCAGGAGGAGGTCGGGAGTGCCTTCCCGCTCCATCACCTCCAGGGCCTCCAGCCCGTTGGGCGCCTCCAGGACGCGGTAGCCCCTGGACCGCAGGATCCGTCCGGTGACCCGGCGGAGGCTGTCGTCATCCTCCACGAAGAGGACGGTGGCGCCGGCGGCGGCCTCGCCTGCCGTCGAGGCCGTCGGGGCATCCCCCCGGGTCGGAGCCCGGCGGAAGAAGAGGCGGACCGTGGTGCCCCGGTCCGGGGCGCTTTCCACCTGGATGAACCCCCGGTGCTGCTTCATGAGCCCGTAGACCACGGCCATGCTGAGACCCGGATCCCGGTCGCCCGTGGAGGTGAAGGGCTGGAAGAGCCGCGACACCACCTCGGGGCTCATCCCCCGACCGGTGTCCCGGACCACCACCATCCCGTACTCCCCGGGATCGCCCCAGCCGGTGCGCTCCAGGTGCTCCTGGTCGAACCCGCCCCGCCCCGCCTCGATCTCCAGGCGCCCGCCGTCGGGCATGGCTTCCAGGGCATTGGTGGCCAGGGTGAGGAGGATCTGCTCCACCGCAGGGGAATCCGCCAGCACGGGTTCCAGGGGGTCCACGCGGGTGGCCAGGGTGACCGTCGGCGGGACGATGGGACGGATGAGGCCGAGCGCCTCCTCCACCACCTCCGCCAGGGAGACGCTCTGGAGCCGGATCCGTTCCCCCCGACTCACGGAGAGGAGGTGTTTCACCATCTGGGCGCTGGTGGTGGCCGTCCTCCGGATCTCCCGCAGGTCGTGCCCCACCCGTTCCCGCTCCTCGGGGGACAGCCCCTCCTCCAGCAGATCGAGGTGGGCCAGGGTGGCGCTCAGGAAGTCGTTCAGGCTGATGGCGATCCCTCCCGCCAGCTGGCCCAGCGCCTCCCGTGAGCGGGCACTGCGGATGGGATCGTCGCTGTGTGGCCCCGGTTCGGAGCGGGCGGAGCGGGAGGGGGGTCGGTGTGTCTCCGGTTCCGTCATGGGCAGTGGACGCCGTGGCCGGGGGGAGTAGGGGGAGCCAACCGGGAACGCCGGTGGATGCAGCATATCGATTCGACCGCCATCTGTCAGGCCCGGGTGCGAAATGCCGGGGACCCCTGCGGGGTGGAAGGTCCGGGGGGCCTCCGGGGGAGGGGGATGTCCAGGGGATACCTGCGACGCCCCCGGGGTAGAGGGCCCGGGCCGTCTCCCGTGACGCCCTCCAGTGGAGCTCCTCATGAAGCGTCCATGGGAGCTCCCCGTCCGGGGGACCCGCCGTCCCACCCAGCCAACGCCTCCCGCCATGCCCCCCTTCCCCCGCCGGCGCCCTTCCCGTGGACCCCTGGGATCCCCTCCCGGGATCATCCTGCTGGCCCTGGCCCCCCTGCTGGGGGTGGGAGGATGTTCGTCCTCCGCCCCCGAGGCGCCGGGAAATCCCGGGCTGCCTTCCGAGGCCCTCCCCCCGTCGGAGGTGGAGGTGGTCATCGTGGCCACGGGGCTGGAACACCCCTGGGGGATGGCGTTCCTCCCGGGAGACGAGGGGATCCTGGTCACGGAACGGCCCGGGAGGCTCCGGAGGGTCCTTCCCGACGGGTCGGTCTCCCCGCCGCTGTCGGGGGTGCCCCCGGTGTTGGCCATGGGGCAGGCGGGGCTCCTGGACGTGGCCCTTCCCCCCTCCTTCCCCGAGACCCGGTACGTCTACCTCACCCTGGCCCACCCCGATCCCGAGCGGGGACCGGCCCACGCCACCACCGCGCTGGCCCGGGGACGGCTGGAGGGAGAGGGACTCGTGGACACCGAGCTCCTCTTCGTGGCGGACGCCTGGGCCTACGGCGGACGCCACATGGGATCCCGGGTCGTGTTCGACGGCCAGGGCCACCTGTACCTCTCCGTGGGGGACCGGGGGCAGGATGCCCGGGCAGGGGAACCGGGGGACCATGCAGGGACCACGGTGCGCCTCCTCGAGGACGGAGGCATCCCACCGGACAACCCCTACGTGGGGGAGGAGGGCGTGGCGCCGGGCGTCTACTCCTACGGCCATCGCAATGCCCAGGGGATGGTGGTCCACCCCGAGACGGGGGCCATCTGGCAGCACGAGCACGGCCCCCGGGGCGGCGACGAGATCAACCGGATCCGGCCCGGGCGGAACTATGGATGGCCCCGGGTCAGCTTCGGGCGCCAGTACGACTTCCGGGGGATCCCGGATCCGGAGCCCGGGGAGGGGTTCGAGCTCCCCCTCCTCCACTGGTCCCCCTCCATCGCCCCCTCGGGAATGGCCTTCTACACAGGGGACGCCTTCCCCGACTGGCGGGGAGACCTGTTCGTCGGGGCCCTGGCCGGGCGTCACCTGCACCGTGTCCGGTTCGAAGGGGAAACCCCCGTGGCCTGGGAACGCCTCCTGGAGGATCGGGGGGATCGCATCCGGGACGTCCGATCCGGTCCCGACGGCTTCCTCTACCTCCTGGTGGATGCGTCGGACGGTGCCCTACTCCGGTTGGAGCCCGCAGGCGGCCGGGTTGCCCCCTGAGGCCCGGACTCCCCACCTTCCGCCCCTTCCCCCCGATCCGTCCCCCCCCCGCATCGTTCCCCGTTCCCCGTCCCCCCGCTCCCCCTGCGAACCATGCCCCCGTCCCCCTCCCCCGAACATGCCCGATCCCGCCCGCCCCTGGGGATCGTGGGAGGAAGCGCCTTCCTGGCGGGAGCGGGGGTGGAGGGAGTCCCCGGCGGGAGCGAGGGAGCGGCAGGGCACCGGCTACGGGCCGTCTCCACACACCGGGGAACCGTCCGGGTCCACGAGCTGGAGGGAGCCGTCTTCCTCCGGCGCCACGGCGAGGACGGCTACCATCCTCCCCACCGGATCCCCCATCACGCGCACGTCCTGGCCATGGAATCCCTGGGAGTGGACCGGGTGGTGGGCCTCGCTTCCACGGGGTCGCTGGATCCGGAGATCCGACCCGGGGACGTGGTCATCCCCGACGACTACCTCTCCCGCCACGCACCGCCCACCTTCGCCGGGGACGAGTACCTCCACATCGTTCCGGAGCTGGACCCCGCAGGGCGGCGCCTCCTGGCCGCGGCGGCCCGGGAGTCCCTGGAGGGAGGGGAGGGGCGGCTTGTGGAAGCCGGGGTGTACGCCGAGACCCGGGGACCCCGGTTCGAGACCCGGGCCGAGGTCCGCTCCCTGGCCCGGGACGCCACCGTGGTGGGGATGACCGCCGCCTCCGAGGCCACCCTCTTCCAGGAGCGTGGGCTGCGCTATTCCTGCCTCTGCATCGTGGACAACTGGGCCCACGGCCTGGGACCCGAGCCCCTCTCGCTGGAGGCCTTCCAGGCGCGCCAGGCGGAGAACGCCGCCCTGGCGGCCCGGATCCTCCAGGCCCTCCTCCATCGACTCCCCTTCTCCCCTGACGCATGAACCTCTTCCTCCGGGACATCACCCTGGACGGCGAACGCCGCTCCCTCTCCATCCAGGATGGCCGCATCGAAGCCATCCTCCCGCCGGACGCCGACCCCCGGGACCGGGGTCCCGACCTCCCCACCCGGATCCTGGAAGGAGGAGGCCTCCACGCCTTTCCCTCCTTCCGGAACGGGCATACCCACGTGGCCATGGTCCTCTTCCGGGGCTACGGGGACGACATGCCCCTCATGGAGTGGCTCCAGACCCGGATCTGGCCCGCCGAGGGCCGCCTCACCGAGGAGGACGTCTACCTGGGCGCCCGGTTGGGGATCCTGGAGATGATCCGGGGGGGGACGACCTTCTTCAACGAGATGTACTGGTTCCGCCCGGCCATCGTCCGGGCCGTGGAGGAGATGGGCGTCCGCTCCCTGGTGGGGTGCACCCTCATCGACCTGGGGGACCCCGCCGTCCTGGAGGCGCAGAAGCGGGAGATGCAGGGGCTGGCCGAAGGGCGCATCCCCCCGGGGGACCCGGAGCGGGTGGGGCTGGCGCTGGCCCCCCACTCCATCTACACCGTCCCCCCCGACGTCCTGCGCTGGATCGGGGAGCTGGCGGAGGACCACGACCTGCCCGTGCACATCCACCTCTCGGAGACGGCAGGGGAGGTGGAGACGTGCCTTGAGACCCATGGGTGCCGCCCCGCGGTTCTCCTGGATCGCCTCGGGCTCGTGAACCCCCGGCTGGTGGCGGTGCACGGGCAGTTCCTGGACCGGGACGAGCTGGCGCTCCTGGGGGAGGCAGGCGCCTCTCTGGTGACCAACCCCACCGCCAACCTGAAACTGGCCACCGGGGGGATCTTCCCCTACACCGCCGCCCGGGAGCGGGGGGTCCGGATCTGCCTGGGAACGGACGGCGCCGCCTCCAACAACAACCTGGATCTCCTGGAGGAGATGAAGATGGCGGCGCTGGTGCAGAAGCACCGGGAGGTGGATGCCACGGTCCTCCCCGCCCGGGAGGCCCTGGCCATGGCCACCTCCACCCCGGCGGAGGTCTTCGGAAACGGCCCCGGGACCCTTGAGCCCGGTGCGCCGGCGGATCTGGTCCTGGTGGACCTCTCCGACCCCTCCCTGCAGCCCCTCCATGACCCGGTCTCCACCCTGGTCTATGCCGCCAACGCCTCCCACGTCCACACCACCATCTGCGGCGGCCGGGTCCTCATGTACGACCGGCAGGTGGAGATCTGCGACGAGGAGGAGGTGGTGGGGTCCGCGGTGGAGGCGGTGGGGCGGCTGCTGGCCCGGGCGGGGGCGGGAGGGTAACGCTCGCCCGGGGCCTCCGGGGGTGGAACCTTCCCGGGCCCCACGGTATTCTCACCGATCCCCCTGGGCCCGCGCCGGGGATCCGTCCTCCTCCTCCTTCCGGAGTCCCCGCATGTCGGAGCACTACTACCACACCAAGGACCTTCCCCGTTTCCCCGAGATCGGGAAGGAGGCTCCGGAGCTGGCCGACGCCTTCTTCGCGTGGTACGGGAAGGTCTTCGAGGAGGGAGCCCTCACCGCCCGGGAGAAGGCCCTCATCGCCCTGGCCGTGGCCCACACCGTCCAGTGCCCCTACTGCATCGAGGCATGGACCGACGGATGTCTGCAGCAGGGCTCCGACGCCGAGGAGATGACCGAAGCCGTCCACGTGGCGGCGGCCATCCGGGGCGGGTCCTCCCTGGTCCACGGCATGCAGATGCGGAATCACCTCGAACGGCTGGGGATGTGAGGATGGGGAAGGTCCTCCCCACCCTCCAGAAGCGACGGGCGCCCCTCGCCTCCGGGCCCACCCAGCAGGAGGTCCTGGGCCGGGTCCCCCTGGACCGCTCGTTCCGGGAGGCGCTGCTGGCCTCCGGCCTCCACCCCTTCCGGGCCACGGGGATCCGGACCCTGCAGGTGAACGTGGGGAAGAAGTGCAACCAGACCTGCCGCCACTGTCATGTGGACGCGGGTCCGGACCGGACGGAGATGATGTCCGACGAGGTCCTGGACGCCGTGCTCCGGGTGCTGGAATCCACCGACATCCCCATCGTGGACATCACGGGGGGAGCGCCCGAGCTCCACAAGCGATTCGACGAGCTCGTCGTCCGGGCCCGGGAGCTGGGGCGGAAGGTCATGGACCGGTGCAACCTCACCATCACCCAGCTCCCCAACTACCGCTACCTTCCCGCCTTCCTGGCGGAGCACCAGGTGGAGGTGGTGGCCTCCCTGCCCTACTTCAAGGAGGGGCAGACGGACGCCCAGCGGGGCGACGGGGTCTTCCGGGACTCCATCCAGGCCCTGCGGGACCTGAACGAGGTGGGCTACGGGATGCCCGATAGTGGGCTGGTGCTGAACCTGGTGACGAACCCGGTGGGGGCCTTCCTCCCCGGGGACCAGGCGGCGCTGGAGGTGCGGTGGAAGCGGGAGCTCCGGCTCCGCCACGGCATCGAGTTCAACCAGCTCTTCACCCTGACGAACCTCCCCATCAGCCGCTTCCTCGAGTACCTGCAGGAGAGCGGGAACCTGGAGGCGTACATGACGCGCCTGGCGAACGCGTACAACCCTGCGGCGGCCGGCAACGTCATGTGCCGGGACACCCTCTCGGTGGGGTGGGACGGGACGCTGTACGACTGTGATTTCAACCAGATGCTGGAGCTCCCGGTCCACGCGTCCGCCCCCCGCAACATCCAGGCCTTCGACCGGGCCCTCCTGGACGGCCGGGAGATCGTGGTGGGCCCCCACTGCTACGGCTGCACCGCGGGAGCCGGCTCGAGCTGCGGGGGGGCGGTGGCCTGACCTGAGGACCCCGGACCGGCCCCGCCGGGAGTCAGCGCTCCACCCGCACCCGCGCCCCCACCCCCATCCCGTTCCGCTCGAACCACCCCTGGTTCACCTCCAGGGCGGAGTGATAGCCCACCCCCGGCGCGTATTCGGGACAGACCCGGGAGTCGGGGCCCGGGCAGGGCTCCATGGGAAGGATGGCCACGATCCGGCCGTCGCCGTCGAGGAAGGCGATGTCCAGGGGGATCCAGGTCCGCCACATCCAGAAGCCCTGGTCCCCCTCCCGGGGTCCGTCCAGGAGGAAGAGCATTCCCGCGTCCGGGGCAAGACGGGACCGGCCCCGCAGGCCCACCTCCCGCTGGCGGTCCGACTCCGCCACCTCGACCCGGAGGGGGACGGAGTCCGGCCCGGAGGCGACCCACACCCGGGCCGTGTCGAAGGTCACGCTCCCCCCCGCCGCGGCGCACCCGCCCACCCCCCCGAGCCCCACGGCCACGGCCAGGGCCATGACCAGGAGGGGAGGCCCTGGGTGGGGGGACGGGAGGCGCATGGAGAAATGCATGAAGGCAAGGTGTTTCCCCCTCGCCCGACCCCGCAACCCGGGAAACCGGGGTCTTCCGGGCGACGCTCCCGGTCTCCCCTCCCCCCCGTGAACTCCGTGCCCAGACCCTGAACCGGATTCCCCCGGAAGGGTCCCACTGCCGGCCACGACCCACGTCAATGCATTGCGCGACAAGACGTTGGGCAGCCGGGACCGATCTGGCACGTCTCTTCCAACCGGGTCTCGAGCGGAAGATGGGCCCGGTGGCCCGCCTCCCACCATGACGCCGGCAGGGCGACCCGGCGGACCGGTCCGCCCCCAGCCCCGATGCTGACCCGAACCGCGCCGAGGTTCCCCATGAGCCCCCAAGCGAACCGGTTCCTCCGCTCCTCCACCCTCCTGGCGGGAGCGGCCCTTGTGTCCATCACCCTTGCCGCCTGCGATGGCGAAAGCCCAACCCAGACCCCGGAGGAGCAGGGCACCGTGGACGCCGTGGTCCGGGACGACCCGGGCGCAGCCGGACGCTCCGCAGCCCTGTCTCCCGCTC
>JBJHCB010000021.1:0-13612 GCA_050485805.1 Gemmatimonadota bacterium
CCCCAGGTGTTTCAGGAGGACGTTCCCTCCCAGGGAAAAGCCCAGGGCGCCCATGGCACGGTGGGGGAAGCGGTCCCGGAGGCGGGTCAGGGTCCAGGCCAGGTCCCCCGTCTCACCGGAATGGTAGAAGCGGGGGGTGAGGTTCGGCTCGCCGGAGCAGGACCGGAAGTTCATCCCCACCGGGAGCATCCCCCGTTCCAGGAGCTCTGCCATGGCCATCCGGACGTAGGCTCGGCGGGTGGAGCCCTCGAGGCCGTGGAGGATGAGGACCACCGGGGCGTCGGGTCCGGGGTCGGGGCCGAAGTCCAGGTCCAGGAAGTCCCCGTCCCCGGTCTCCCACCGCTCCCGCAGGAGCCCCGGATCGAGGCGGGGACGGAGGAATTTCCCCAGGACCGTCTGCAGGTGGGGGCCCCGCACCCATCCCGCCGGGCGGAAGGGGCGGAGCCGGAACTCACCGGAGGGGGGAGAAGGAGATGGCGGCATGGAACGGGTAGGGGAGGGGAAGCACCAAGAGTACCTCCTCCGGCCGGGGAAATGAAGCGGGGGAGGGAGAGGGGAGGGGGCGGAACGGGGCCGGCATGGACGGCGACCCGGGGGGATCCCACCTTCCCGGGGCTTCCCCTCCCTTCCTCCCTCCCTCCGGCGCATCCCGGTGACGGCTTCCACCCCCTCCGGACGACCCCCGTCCCCGCCTCCCCCCCGGGAGACGCCCCCCCTTCCCCCGGCCCTGGTCCTGGGCGCGGCCGTGGTGGCCTTCTCCTGGGCCGGTCCCCTCATCCGGTTCACCGATGCCGCCGCGGTGGCGGTGGCGGCCTGGCGTCTCCTCCTCTCCGTGGCCTTCCTGGCGGCGGTGGTCTCCCTCCGCCGGGATGGATGGGCCCCGCTGGCCCGCCTCGAGGCCCGGGAGTGGGGGTTGGCCACGGGCGCCGGGGTGCTGCTGGCCCTCCACTTCTGGAGCTGGATCGCTTCCATCCAGTTCACCACCGTGGCGTCCTCGGTGGTCCTGGTCTCCACCCAGCCCCTCTTCGTGGCGCTCCTTTCCGTCCTGTACCTGCGGGAGCACCCCCGGCGGGGGGAATGGCTGGGAATGGGAGTCGCGGTGGTGGGGGCCGGGTGGATCGGGTGGGGGGACATGGCCCTGGGTCCCGCGGCCCTCCTGGGGGATGCCCTGGCCCTGGCCGCCGCCTTCCTGGCGGCGGCGTACTACGTGGTGGGGCGAACCCTCCGGAGGAAGGTGGACCTCTGGAGCTACGTCACCGTGGTGTACGGGGCGGCCGCCGTCACCCTCACCCTGGCGGTCCTGGCCACCCCGGGCGTCCCCCTGCTCCGGGGGTATGGGACCGGGGACTGGCTGGTCTTCCTGGCCCTGGCCGCCGGGCCCATGATGATCGGCCACACGGGGGTGAACTACGCCCTGCGCTACGTCCGGGCGTACCTGGCCAACCTCGCCGTGCTGGGCGAGCCGGTGGGCGCCACCCTCATCGCCTGGCTCCTTCCCGCCATCGCCGAGACGCCCTCCCCCAGCACCCTGGTGGGCGGGCTCCTCATCCTACTGGGGGTGGCGGTGGCGCTCCGGGCGAGGTAGGAGGAGCGGGACGGAGGAGGTTCTCCTCCTCGGAGGTGGCCAGCTCCCGGGCGATCTCGTCCTCGATGGTGGTGTCGGGGCTCACGTCCAGGGGGCCCTCCTCCCCGGCGTCCACGGGGTGTGGAACTCCCGGTCGCTCCCGTGGGGTCCGGGTGGGCACGCCGGGGATGGACTCCGGCGCCCCGCCGGAAAGGCCTTCCGTCCCGTCGGCGGCGGGTGGGCTTTCCAGGATCCGGATCCCGTACTCCGGAGGAGGGGTGGCCACTCCCTCCCTCTCGAAGGCCTCCTTCACCGCCCGAAGGGCCTGGCTCCGGACCTTGCTGAAGTCCGCCGACCGCTGGTCCACCCACCCGGTGATCCGGAGCTCCACGGCGGAATCCCCCAGCTCCTGGACGCGCACCGCCGGGCGGGGATCCTCCAGGACCCCCGGAATCCCGGCCACGGCGGAGCGGGCCAGGGAGAGGGCCCGCCCCAGGTCCTCCCAGGGCGCCACACCGGCAGAGAAGAGGAAGCGCCGGCGCGGGTTGCGGGTGAAGTTCGTGATCACCTCCTTGTACACCGTGGCGTTGGGGATCCGGACGTGGTTCCCGTCCAGGGTCATGAGGATGGCCTCCCGGCCCGTGAGGCGGACCACCCGACCCTCGTGGCCCGCCAACTGGAGGTGGTCGTTGGGGGCGAAGGGCTGCCGCAGGGAGAGGAGCACCCCCGCCAGGTAGTTCTCCACGATGTCCCGGAAGGCGAACCCCACGGCGATCCCCAGGAGACCCGCTGCCCCCAGGACCGCCCCCACCAGCGCCGTGGCGGCCATGAGATCCAGGGCCAGGAGGACGCCTCCCAGGACGATGACCGTCCGGAGCACCTGCCGGAGGAGGTTCCGGGCGAAGGCGTTGGGAGCGATCCGGTCGAAGGGGAAGGACCGGTTCCCCACCCACACGGCCAGGAGGACCGAGGCGCCGATGAGGAAGAGGCCCAGGACCAGGGAGGGAAGGAAGCGGAGAAAGGCGATGCCCTTCTCCTCCATCCGCTCCCAGGTGGGAGCCAGGCGCTTGCGGACATCGGTCTCCACGGCGATCCGGTTGTCCACCCACACCACCCCCGGGATCTCCCGGGCCAGCTCCGCCGCCAGGGTCCGGGCCTCGGAGCTGAGCGCCGTGCCCGAGAGCTCCAGCACCCCGTCCTCCAGGTGGATCCGGACGTCCCGAAGCCCGTCGATGCGCCGGTAGACGGCCAGGAGCTCCCGCACGGGGGCCTGTCGGGAGATGGCGGCCTCGGCCTCCTCGGCCACCTGCTCAGGAGGGGGTTCCGGATCCGGGGCCTCCTGGCGCGGCCCGGGGGCCGCCTCGGTTCCGGGCGAAACCGGGGTCGGCACCGGGACCGGAAGTCCGGGACCTGCATCCCCTCCACTCCCCCCTCCTCCGGCCCCGGTGAGGAGGAGGGCGCCGGCTACGAGCAGGACGATCCGGATGGGAGGCGGGGCGGACATGGGCCGAAGCTATGGGGTCCCCGGTGTAGCGGGAAGGACCGGACCGGGGGCCGCGGTCTGCCGGGGACGCCCTGGGCGGAAAGTGCCACCTCACCTGCAAAGTGAAAGACCGCCATCGACACGTGGACCCAGGCGGAGCGGACCCAGTCCCGGACTGCATGTCCATGGCCCCGTCCCCCGGTGGGAGGCTCCCCGGGACCTCGGGTCCCCCTCCCCGTCCGGAGCGGCGTACCGCTCACATAACGACCTGTGTTCACGAGGTTTACGCTGTGTCGTCCGGGGTGGGGACGCGTCCCCGTTCCCCCCCCATGGATCGGGTGCCCGGGCGCAGGGCCGCCCCATGGGGGGGCCATGCGGCCGAGGTGTGAGGTGTGCGAAATCCGGACAGTGTCCTGGAATCCGCCAGCCTGGCACGGTCGTTGTTCTCTGCCCCGGGCGGCCCGGAGCCCCCTCGGCCCGAGAGGAGCTCCTCCATCCGAACCCATTCGACCCCACAGGAGTCCCACCATGCGCTTCCTCCCCCTCACCGTTCCCGTCCTGGGCCTCGTCGCCCTTCCCCTGGCCCTGGCGGGGCAGGAGTCGGCCGACATCACCGCACGGGCGAACGTCCTGGAGCGGATCGCCGTGACGAACCAGAACGACCTGGACTTCGGGGACGTGATCCCCGGGTTCTCCAGCTCGGTGGCCCCCTCCGACCCGTCGGCGGGACGGTTCCTGGTCACGGGCGCTTCGGGGCTCCAGTTCTCCATCGGGTTCGAGCTCCCCCCGGTCCTCTCCCGGGACGGGGGTGGGGCCACCCTTCCCCTCACCTTCGGTGCGGGGAGCGCCGGGGTGGGTCCCACCTCCCTGAACGTCAGCTCCACCTTCGACCCCTCCAGCGCCTTCACCAGCACCCTGAACGGGAGCGGCGAGCGCTTCATCTTCCTGGGCGGATCCGTGACCGCCGACGCCGCCCAGTTGGACGGCACCTACAGCGGCACCGTCCGGCTCAACGTGGCCTACACGGGGAGCTGAGCACCCCGGGAACGGACCGGAGGCCGGGCTCACCCGGCCTCCGGTCACCGCGCTCCCCCCGGTCCCCCTCCCCAGGCTCCCCCGGCACCCCATGCCCTCTCCCTTCCGCTCCCTTCCCACCCTCCTCCCGCTCCTCGTGGGGATGCTCCCCCTCGGGACGCTCCTCCCCGTGGGAGGGGTGGAGGCGCAGGGGGGGCCGCCCCTGGGAGTCCAGGCCCTCCAGGATCTCGGTTTCGGCCCGGTGGTGCCCGGACTTGAGAGCTGGGTGAGCCCCGCGGACCCCTCAGGGGCCGGGGTCTTCAGGATCCGGGGTCGACAGGGTGCCACCGTGGAGATCCGGTTCCTCCTCCCCTCCGCGCTGACCGCGCCCGGAGGGAGCGTGCTTCCCCTCCTGTTCGGGCCCGGGGACGGACGGATCTCACCCACGGAGAGCCCTTCGGCCGGGGCCGCGCTGAACCCCTCGGTGCCCGTGGTCGTCTCCCTCCCGGGTCAACCCTGGTCCTACCTCTTCCTGGGCGGGATGGTCGTGCCCCCCGCCTCCGCCAGGTCAGGGGCCCACTCCGCCCCTGTCGTCCTCGTCATCTCCGATCTCGGATCCCAATGATGAAGCCTTCCCTTTCCCGGACGGTCTGGTCCCGAACGGTCTGCTCCGGACTCCTGGTCGGGGGAGTGGGGATCGCATGCGCGCTCCCCCTCCGCTCGGTGGTGGTCGCTCCCACGGCCCTCTATGTGAGCGATGCCTCCCCCACGGCGACCCTCACCCTCCACAACCCGTCGTCGATCCCCGAGGAGGTGTCCATCGACGCGGTCTTCGGCTACCCCACCACCGACGACCACGGCGCACTCCATCTCCACCTGGATCCCGAGAGCACGGATCCCCGGTCGGCGGCCGGCTGGGTCCGGGCCCTCCCGCGCCGCGTGGTGGTGGGTCCCGGGGAGCGGCAACGGATCCGGATCCTGGTGGATGCGCCGCCGGAGGCGCCCGATGGCGAATACTGGACCCGGATGGTGGTCACCAGCCGGGGGCAGCGGGTCGGAGTGGAGGGAGCCGAGGGGAGGGCGGGCGTGCAGGTCGGTCTCGACCTGGAGGTCCGGACCATCCTCGCCCTCACCTACCGGAAGGGAACGGTGACCAGCGGGATCCGGGTGGAGGAACTCCGGCCCGAGATCCGGGGCGACTCCCTGGTGCTCCGCCCCCGACTCCTCCGGGAGGGGAACGCTGCCTATATCGGCGGGCTCCGGGTCCGCCTGCTGGATCCCGCGGGCCAGGAGGTGGGGAGCTGGACGGAGCAGGTGGCGGCCTACCGGGAGTACCACCGGCGGTTCAGCTATCCGGTGGGGCCGCTTCCCCCCGGGGACTACCGGGTCCAGGTGGAGCTGACCACCCAGCGGGACGACATCCCGGCCGAGTTCCGCCTGCCGGCCGCCCCGGTTCGCGCCGAGGCCAGGGTCCAGGTCGGGGCGCCGGGCCCCTTCCGCTGACCCCGGGAGCGGATCCCCGCCATGTGGACGCCCCTTCTGATCGTCGCCCTGACCCTGGGAGGGGGCGGGGCCATGGCACCCGCCGGGGGGACCCTCCCCCCGGACGTCCCCCCGGTTCCGGAGGGGGCTTCCCCCACCATCGGGGGGGGAGAGCCGGAGGAGACGCTCCTGGAGGTCCGGCTGGGGTCCTGGGTCCGTTGGACCGAGTTGGCCTGGGCGCTGGACGGGGTCCCACTCCTGCCGCTGGCTTCCCTCCTCCGCCAGGCGGAGATCGCCTTCCAGGAGGCGGAGGACGGGAGGATCCACGGGACCCTCCATCCCCGGGGCATCCCCTTCACCGTGCCGGGGGACGGCCCCATCCGGGTGGGATCCCGGAATCTGCCGGTGGACCCGTCCCAGCGGTGGGTCGCGGGGGGGGTCCTCCACCTGGCCGCTCCGCTCCTGGCCGAGCTCCTGGGGGTCCGGATCGACACGAACTGGAGCGAGCTGACGGTGGTGGTCCGGAACCCGGAGGACCTCCCCGTGGGGCAGCGCCGGATCCGGGCCGAGCGGTGGCGCGGCCTCCGGGCCGAGGCGGATCGGGCGCCCCCCGCCCCCGCCCGGCTCCCCCGGGGCGCGCCCCTGGGAGGCTTCGTGGCCGACTGGAGCGTCGCCACTCCCCTGGATCGGGTGGTGGAGGGGAGCGCGGTGGGAGGCGGCGTGGCCTTCCGCCTCCTGGACGGGGGCGTCCGGCTCACCGGCCGGAGCCTGGGTCCGGCCGCCGAGGGGGACTACCGCCTGTCCGGGAGCTACGAGGGGGTCCGTCCCCACGGGACCTGGCTCCGGCAGTGGGGGCTCGGGGATGGCTTCGGGACCGGGCCACGCCCCCGGGGCGTGCGGGGAGCCTGGCTCACCAACGCGCCCCATGTCCGGACCTCCGAGTTCGGGGTCCATTCCCTCCAGGGGCGGTTGGGCCCCGGGTGGGAGGTGGAGCTCCGCCAGCAGGGAAGGGTGCTGGACATGAGCCGGGTGGACGAACGGGGGGCCTACGCCCTGGACGCGCCGGTGGCCTACGGGGAGAGCGCCGTGCAGGTGGTGGCCTACGGGCCCCACGGGGAGATCCTCACCCGGGAGCACCTGCTGCTCCTCTCCAGGGAGCGGCTACCCCGGGGAAGGGTGGAGTGGGGGGTCAGCGGGGGGGAGTGCCTGGACCTGTCCTGCGCCGCATCCGCCAATGGGGATCTCCGGGTGGGGATCTCGGACCGGTGGACCCTCCGGGCCGGTGTCGACGCCTTCCTCCGGGACAGCCTTCCCGACGTGCGCCACCCGTACCTGGGATTCGCCGGGGGCGTGGCCTCCGTCCTGGAGGTGGGGGGGGAGTGGGTGGGGGGCGGGTGGGTCCGGGGCACGGCCACCGTCGCCCCCTCTCCCCATCTGAGGATCCGCACCGCCCATGCCCGGTTCCAGGAGGATGCGGACACCCCCGTCCTCTTTGCCGCCGGGCGGGACCGCACGTCCGAGGCGGACCTCTTCCTCCGCCCCAGGCCGGAAGTGGAGCATTGGTCCGTCCAGGGGTCGGTGGTCCACGAGACCCTGGGCGGAAACCGGCACGTGCGATGGCAGGCCCAGACGGCGTTCCGGGCCCTGGGGCTCCGTCCGGAGCTCCGGGCCCGGGGGACCGGGACCCTGGGTCCGGACGGAGCGGCCATCTGGCGCACCTTCCCCGGGGCCACCGTGTCGGGGGTCCTTCCCATGGGAGCCGCCCTCCGTCCCTGGGTCCGGGCCGACGTGGAGTCCGAGGGTCTGCGGGGATTCCACCAGGTGCAGCTGCGTGGGGGGGTGCACCCTCCCCGCCGCCCCAGGGTGGAGTTGGCCGCCCGGTGGCACCGGGAACTCGGCGTCCGGTTCGCGCTGGGCGTGTCCGCCGAGCTCCGGGCCTTCCGTACCCTCACCCAGGCGTTCACCGATGGGGGCGGAGGGGTGGAGGCCACCCAGATCACCCAGGGGACGCTCCGGTGGGACGGCGCCGCGAACCGGGTCGTCACGGGCCCGGGAACCGGCCTCGAACGGGGTGGGATCTCGGGGGTGGTGTTCCTGGACGAGAACGGGAACGGCCGACCGGACCCCGGAGAACCGCGGCTGGCCGGGGTCTCCGTGGCCGTGGCGGGGCGAACGGTACGGACCGACTCCCGGGGCCGCTTCGAGAGCTGGGACCTGACGCCCTTCACCTCCGTTCCGGTGGAGGTGCGCACCGAGTCGCTGGCGGACCCCTCCTGGGTCCCGGCAGAGGGGGCGGTGAGCGTCCTCGTTCCCCCGGCGTCCCATCGGAGGGTGGATCTGGCGGTGGTGCCCTCGGTGGAGATCGGGGGGCGGGTGGTCCCGGAGGGCTGGGACACGCAGGAGCCTCTCCTGGGGGGGCTCGCCCTGGAGTTGGTGGAGGTGGGCACGGGCGCATCCCGGGAGATCGTCACCTTCTCCGACGGGAGCTTCTACCTCATGGGGGTGGTGCCCGGGGAGTACCGCCTGGGCGTCTCCCCCGGGGTGCGGGAGCGACTTGACCTTCCCGCCGCCGGCGCGTCCATTCACCTGGAGATCGGACCGGGGGACGTGGGCTCCTTCCGTTCCGACCTCCTCCTTCCCCTTCCGCCCCGCCGCCCCCATGAGCCCCTACGACGTCCTCCTGGTGGATGACGACCCTGCCATCCTACGTGGGCTCGGCCGCGGGCTGGAGCGGTGCGGACACCGGGTGCTGGCCACGGAGTCCGGACTCGGGGCCGTCCGGATCTTCGAGGAGCACCGCCCCGAGGTCGTCATCCTCGACCTCTTCCTCCCCGACACCCACGGCCTCCAGGTCCTGGAGCGCCTCCGGGCCAACGGCGCGACGGTGATCCTCCTCACCGGCCATGGGGATGTGGATACCGCCGTGCAGGCCATGCAGATGGGCGCCGAGACCTTCCTCACCAAGCCGGTGGAGCTCCACCATCTGACGGCGCTGGTGGAGCGGGCCGGGGAGAAGAGCCGACTCCGGCGGGAAAACGAACGGCTCCGCCTGGGGGGTCCCCAGGTGGGCGGTCTGGACTCCCTGGGTCCCTCCCCGGCCATGCGGGAGCTGGCGCGGAAGGTGGAGCTGGCGGCCGAGGCGGAGCGGTCCATCATCCTCCTCACCGGGGAGAGCGGCACGGGGAAGGGGTGGTTGGCCCGTCGGATCCATGCCATCGGGCCCCGGTCGTCGGGGGCCTTCGTGGAGGTCAACTCGGCGGCATTGACGGCGGATTCCCTGCTCCCCCTCCTCCTGGGGGAGGACGGAGGCGAGGGGCGCCGGGAGGGCCTCCTCACCCAGGCCATGGGAGGCACCCTCTTCCTGGACGAAGTGGCGGACCTGGCCCTGGACGTCCAGCCCCGCATGGGCAAGCTCCTGGAGACCCGGAGCATCCGACGTCCCGGGAGCGACCGGGACCTGGAGGTGGACGTCCGGTTCATCGCCGCGACCCACCGGGACCTCCGGGACGAGGTCTCGGCGGGGCGGTTCCGCCAGGACCTCCTCTACCGCCTGGACGTGGCCACGCTCCATCTGCCTCCCCTCCGGAGGCGGAGCCCCGAGGACCGCCTCACCCTCCTCCATCAACTCCTGGGACGGCTCAGGTCGGAGATCCCGGGATCCCCGCCCGCCCTGGACCAGGAGGCCGTGGAGCTCCTCCTGGCCTACGCGTGGCCCGGCAACATCCGGGAGATGCGAAACGTCCTGGAGCGGGCCCTCCTCTTCAGCCGCGGCGTGGAGGCCATTTCCCCGGCCCACCTGCCTCCGGAGATCCGGGGCGGGAACGGGTGGGGGGAGGCGACGGAGATCTTCCGTCCCCGTTCCCTGGAGGAGGTGGAGCGGCAGGAGATCGCCCGGGCCCTCCGGCACCACGAGGGGAATCGGACGAGGGCGGCCCGGGACCTGGGAATCGCCCGGAGCACCCTCATCGAGAAGATCCGCCGCCACGGGCTCGAGGAGTGAAACCCGACGCGATCCCTTGTTGAGGGCGGACGCCGGGGACATCATTCACCTGCGACCCGGCCCCCTCCCGGAGCTGCCAGGCGGGGGCGCTCCAGGAACCCACCCTCCTCCCCCGGCAGGTACGTCCGCCATGGTTCCCGGCCCCATGCCGCGCACCCGTCCCTCTTCCGTCCCCACCCGGGCTCCCTCCACACGGCTTCCCTGGGTCCTGGCCGGGGTCCTGGCCGCCCTGGCGATGGGGGTGGGATGCTCCGGAGGCGCCGATCTGTCCGGGGAGCCCATCCCGGTGGAGCCCCCGGCGGCCCGGAGCGGCGAGGACCTCCTCGGGCTCCCGGAGACCATGGAGATCCTGGAACTCCAACTCCACCGGGACGGGCCGGGCCTCGCCCCGTACCTGGAGCACCCGGAGGGATGGGTGCGGAGCCGGGCGGCCCTGGCCCTGGCCTCGGTCCAGGATCCCGGGGTGAGGACGGCCCTGGAGGGGCGTCTGGACGATTCCGTGGCGTCGGTGCGGCGCGACGCCGCCTTCGCCCTGGGGCAGATCCCCCTCCCCGACGGGGGGATGACCCTCCTCCGCCGCCTCCAGGTGGAAGAGGACCCGGAGGTCCGGATCCGGCTGGTGGAGGCGCTGGGCAAGCAGGGGGGGGACCCGGCCGCCGAGGGCCTCCTGGAGCTGGATCCGGCTCCCGAGGAGCGGGTGGCCCGGATCCTGGCGCTGGGCCGACTGGGCATCCGGGCCGAGGGGTTCCCGGTGACGGGGGTGGTGGCGGAGCTGGCCCGGAGTCTCTATTCCGGGGACGAGCGGGTCCGGGAGGCGGGAGCCTGGTTCTTCGGCCGCTCCCCGAGCCCCCATCTCTGGACGGTGGCAGCGGACGTGGTCCGGGAGGCCATGGATCTGATGCCCGACGACGCCCCGGCCCTCATGCACCTGTCCGTGGCGCTGGGGCGGCTCCGGGACCCGGCGGACGGTCCGCGCCTCCTCCACCTCCTGGAGCGGGGAGGGGACTGGCGGATCCGGACCAGCGCCGCCCGGGCCCTGGGGAATCCCGAGTTCCTGGAGGCTCCCGGCACCCGGAGCGCCCTCTGGCGGGCCATCGAGGGCGATCCCTCCGAGCATGTGGCGACGGCGGCCACCGAAGCCCTCACCTCCGGGTTCCAGGTGGCGGAGACCGACCTGGCCCGGGCCCGGGACTGGCTCCGGGGGGATCCGGAGCGGTGGCGCACCCACGTCCCCTTCCTGCGTCCGCTGGTGACCTGGGGGGATCCGGAAACGGTGGTGACCTGGACCCGTCGCCAGGCCGAGGCGGGAGAGGTCTTCGCCGTGGTGCGCGGATCGGAGGTGGTGGGGGCCATGACGGCCCCTCAGGCGTCCCAGCTCCTCTTCGAACTGGCGGATCACGGGGATCCCGAGATCCGGGAGGCGGCGGTGCGGGCCCTGGCGGGCCGGTGGCCCCGGGACGTGGGGGATGAGGAGGCCCTCTCCCGCTACGCCGAGCTCTTCGGGCGGGAACTGGCCGGCGATCGTCCCCGGGCGGCCGCCGCGGCAGCCGAGGCGCTGGGGAACCCCGTCTTCCGGACGTGGGGCGCGACCCCCCTCCTGGCCCAGGCCTGGGAGGCTCGGGGCGTCCCCCACCTGGACGGGGACACCCCGCCGGACCCCCCGGTGCTCCACCTTCTGGAGACCCTCCTCCAGGCCATGGGGGAGTCGGGGGACACGGACCTCCTTCCCCTCCTGGACGAGGCCCTCTCCGCCCCGGACCACCGCATCCGACGAGCCGCGGCGGGAGCGCGCCAGGAGCTCACGGGCCAGGAGGTGCGGGGCCTGAACCTCCCGGATCCCGAACGGGGGCTCGACGCCGGGGCCCTGGCGGCTCTCGGGCCCGAACCCGACCTGGTCCTGGACACGGACCGGGGGCGCCTGGTGGTGCGGCTGGCCCCGGACCAGGCACCCCTCACCGTCCTGACCCTGGCGGAGCTGGCGAACTCCGGGGCCTACGACGGGACCCGCCTCCACCGGGTCATCGGGAACTTCGTGGTCCAGGGGGGGGACGTGGGGGCCGGAGACGGCTCCGGCGGACCCGGGTACGCCATCCGGAGCGAGTTCACCCAGATCCCGTTCCTGAGGGGCGTCCTGGGGATGGCCTCCTCGGGGAAGGACACGGAAGGGTCCCAGTTCTTCCTGACCCATTCCATGCAGCCCCACCTGGACGGCGGGTACACCGCCTTCGGGTGGGTCATCTCCGGTGAGGAGGCGCTGGACGCCCTCCTGGAGGGACACCGGATCCTGGAGGCCCGGGTCCGCCCCGCCTCGCCCTCCCGCCCCGACCCCGCCGGCGCCGGCTCCTGAGGAAGCCCGTGTGAAGCTCCCCTCCCGGGGCCTCCGCTACATGGCGGGGGGCGCCTTCTTCTTCGCTCTCATGAGCCTCATGGTGAAGATGGCGGGCGCCCGCCTGCCCACCATGGAGGTGGTGCTGGCCCGGTCGGTCATCACCCTGGTCCTGAGCCTCGCCCTCATCCGCCACCTGGGGGTGAGCCCGTGGGGGAACCGGAAGGGGCTCCTCCTGACCCGGGGGATCCTGGGCTTCGTTTCCCTCTCCGCCTTCTACTTCGCCGTCATCCACCTCCCCCTGGCCGACGCCACGGTCATCCACTACACGAATCCGGTCTTCACCGCGATCCTGGCCGCCCTCTTCCTCTCGGAGCGGCTGGGGGGACGGGAGGTGGCGCTGACCCTGGCCGGACTCGCGGGGGTGGTGGTGATGGTACGCCCCACCTTCCTCTTCGGAGGAGAGGTCTCCGCCCTTCCCCCCCTTCCGGTGGCGGCAGCCATCACGGGCGCCCTCTTCAGCGCCGCCGCCTACACCGCGGTCCGGGCCCTGGGACGGAGCGAGACCCCGGCGGTGGTGGTGTTCTGGTTCTCCCTGGTGAGCGTGGTGGCCGCCTTTCCCTTTGCCCTGGCCCGGGGGTTCGTGGTTCCCACGGGGCGGGAATGGGGACTCCTGCTGGGCATCGGTCTGGCCACCCAGTTCGGTCAGCTCCTCATCACCGCGGGCCTCCGGGAGGAACGGGCCGGGCGGGCCATGGCGGTGGCCTATCTCCAGATCGTCTTCGCCGCGGGGCTCGGCATCCTCTTCCTGGCCGAGATTCCCGACGGCTGGACCGGCCTGGGAGCGGGGTTGGTCCTCCTGGCCACCTGGGGGATCCACCGGACCCGGGTGGTGCCGGAACCTGGGGTGGTCTTGGGTGGAACGAGGGAGGAGCCCCGTCGTCCCCCGGACCGAGGAGGTTGAATGTCATCCTTCCCCCATCGAGCCGCCCGGGCCCTTCTCCGGACCCTGCCCGCCCTTGCCCTCCTGGCCGGATGCGGAGAGGAGCCGGACCCCCTTCCCGGAGACCTTCCCGGGGCTGCGCAGGCCGCCCTCCTGGAGCCCACGGCGGTGCCTCCTGAACTCCTTCCGCTGGACGGCAGGGTGGAGCGCGTGGTGGTGGGCCTCCGGGGGCAGGAGGTGTTCGCCTCCACCGCGGTGGAGGACGGGGAGGGGTTCCGGATGACCCGGCATCGGTGGGACGGGACCGCCGGTGCATGGCGATCGGGGGAGACCCTCCCCTTCGCCTCCCCGGGGGAGGGCGACCGGGATCCTGCCCTCTCCCCCGACGGGTCCTACCTCCTGTTCGCCTCCCGGAGGTCGGCGGACCATGCGGGGGCCTTCGACTCGAACCTGTGGGTGAGCCAGAGGGAGGTGGCGGAGGAGGGGGAGACCACCGGGTGGTCCCGACCCTGGCTGGTGCCGGGGGTCCACTCCGTGGCCTGGGACGGGAATCCCAGCATGGCGGGGGATGGGAGCCTCTGGTTCGCCTCCCTTCGAGAGGGCCCGGCCACAGGGAGCAACCTCTTCACGGCGCCCTTCCGGGACGGGTCCTGGGCGGAGCCCGAGCCCCTCCCGGAGCCCATCAACTCCGTCCACGACGAGGGCGATCCGTTCATCGCCCCGGACGGGAGCTTCCTTCTCTTCGCCTCCAACCGGGAGGGTCGCTGGGACCTTTACGTGTCGTACCGGGAGGGGGAGGC
>JBJHCB010000021.1:13622-16781 GCA_050485805.1 Gemmatimonadota bacterium
TGAACACCCGGGGGGATGAGCGGGCCCCCTGGCTCTCCTCCGCCGGTCGTACCCTCTTCTTCGTCCGGGACGGCGAGCTCCGCGCCCTTCCCGCCTCCCGGGCCGGGGTGGTGCGTCCCCAGCGGGAGGACGCCGACGGGGGATGACCCCCGCGCCCCCTTCTCCGCGCCGCCGCGGAGGGGGGTTGATCGAGGGGAGGTGGAGGGTTTACACTGTTCACCATGGCCGACACCCGTGAGAAGATCCTGACCTGCGCCTGCGACCTCTACCTTGCCGACGGGCTCGACGGCTTCTCCATGCGGAGGCTCGCCCGGGCCGTGGGGGTCACCGCCCCCGCCCTCTACCGACACTTCGAGAGTCGGGAAGAGGTGCTCCTGGAGGTGGTGGGGGAGGCCCACGACGAACTCTTCCGGACCCTCTCCCACGCCCTGGGCGGTGCCACGCCGGAGGAGCGGTTCCGCCGGGCCGGCGAGGCCTACCTGGAGTTCGCCCTGGCCCACCCGCGCTACTTCGAGATGATCCATGCCTTCACCCAGTTCATGGGACTCGAGGAGATCCCCGAGGCCCTCGCGCGGCGGACCTGCAGCGTGGGCCAGTTCTGGCACGACCGGGTCCGGGAGTGCATCGATGCCGGGATCCTGAAGCCCGACGAGCCCGAGTCCATCGGCCTGGTCCTGTGGGCCCATGCCTACGGCCTCATCTCCCTCCATCTCCGGGGCCTCCTTCCCCTTCCCGAAGCCGAGTTCCGGAGGGTCTACTCCGAGTCCTTCCGGCGGGTGATGGCGGGTCTGGCCACGCCGGACTATGCCGAATGCCTTCAGGGGGAGGCCGTGAAGCATGTTCACCCGGATTGAAGCGCTCATGAAACCCCCCGCGACCCGATGCCGTAAGGGGACGGGGCCGTGGTCCGCACCCACACCCGGGCACCGGCCCCGCTCCGCCCCTCATCCGCTTCCCACTCCTCCGAAGGCCGATTCGTGATCCCCACCCTCCGCCCGCGGATCCAGGGTGCCCTGGCCGTGCTTCTCCTCGCCCTCCTCTCGGCCCCTGCGCTCAGGGCGGACGCGCCCGCCCGGCGCGTGGACCCCGTGGACCTCTCCCCGGCCCCCGCCCCCGGTGATACCGTGCCGGAGCGCATGCAGCTGACGCTGGACGAGGCGCTCCGGGGGGCCCTGGCCCGGAACCGGGACCTGGCCGAGGCCCGGTACCGGCTGGAGGAGGCGGAGGCGCAGGTGTCCGAGGCCTGGGGCGAGGTCTTCCCCCGGGTGGACCTGAACGCCAGCTACACCCGGAACATCAGCCCGCCGGCCAGCTTCTTCCCGGCCATCTTCTTCGATCCCGAGGCCGACCCGGGAGAGCTCATCCGGGTGCAGTTCGGGGCGGACAACGTATGGGGGACCACCGTCTCGCTGGAGCAGCCCCTGTTCGAGGCCCGGGCCTTCATCGGGGTGGGAGCCGCCGGCCGGTACCGGGCCCTGCAGGAGGAGCTGGTCCGGGGCCGGACCCATGAGGTGGTGACCCGGACCCGTCACCTCTACTTCGACCTCCTGCTCGCCCAGGAGCAGGGTCGGCTCCTGGAGCGGTCGGTGGAGCGGGTACTCCAGTCGCTGGAGGAGACCCGGGCCCTGAATCGGGCGGGGCTGGCCTCGGACTACGACGTGCTCCGCCTGGAGGTGGAGCTGGCCAACCTGGAGCCCCAGCTCCGGAGGGCGCTGAACCAGGCCAGGGCCCGGGAGCGGGAGATGGCCACCGAGCTGGATCTCCCCGAAGGGATCCGGGTGGAGGTGGCCGGGGCCCTGGTGGGGATCGATCTGCAGACCCCTGAGGCCAACACCGGCGAGAACCGCCGGATCCTGGAACTCATGGGCGTGGACCCCGGGAGCCCCGAGGACCTGGAGGCGCTGGACCGGGTCCTCGGGCAGGCCCACCTCACCTCCTCGGGGCTCCAGCAGCTGGCCCTGGACGAAGAGCTCCGGGTGGCGGAACTCCGGGTGGAGCAGGCGGAGTTCCTGCCGCGGGTCTCCCTCTTCGCCAACTACCAGGTGGCGGCCCAGCAGGACGGATCCCCCGAGTTCTTCGCCCGTTCCGGGCAGCGGGGATACGGCCGCCTGGTGGGGGTCCAGGTCTCCGTCCCCCTCTTCACCGGGCTCCAGCGCCGGGCCCGGGTGGAGCAGCGCCAGGCCTCCCTCCGGGCCACGCGGGTCCAGCGGGAGGTGGCCGGGGAGCGCCTCCGGGACGAGATCCGCACCCTCCTGGAGGAGGTGGAGGAAGCCCGCCTCCGGTCCCGGGGGCAGCGCCTGGCGGTGGAGCAGGCCACCCGGGGGTTCGAGATCGCCAGCGCCCAGTACCGCGAGGGCCTGGGGAGCCAGCTCGAGCTGACGGATGCCGAGGTGGCCCTCCGCCAGAGCGAGTTCAACTACGCCGAGGCCGTCTACGACTACCTGTCGAGCCGGGCCCGCCTCGATGAACGGGTGGGGGTCGTCCCCACCCCGTGACGACCCCGGTCCCCTCTTTCCCATAGATGATCATTCGCGAGGATCCTTCCATGCGCCGAATCCCCACCCTCCCGTCCCGTGCACGGCGTAGGCCCGGCTTCCCCTCCCGCCCGTTCGGACTCCCGGCGGGGAGACTCCTCCTGGCCGCCCTCGGCGGGGCGGTCCTCGCCTCCTGCGGCGGGGACGCCCAGGCCGGCGACACCCAGGAGGGGGCGGCCCCTTCCCAGGGAGCCGCGGCCGGCGCCTTCCAGCGGGTCATCAACGTGGAGGTCCAGCTCCTGGAGCCCCAGGCGTTCCAGGAGGTGATCCGGGTCACCGGCACCGTCCAGGCCAACCAGGACGTCACCCTCTCCGCCGAGGAGACCGGGGTGGTCCGGGAGCTCCTGGTGGCCCGGGGTGCCTCGGTCCGGGAGGGAGACCCCCTCCTCCGCATCGATGACGGTCTCCTGCGCCCCCAGGTCCGGGAGGCGGAGGCCCGGGCGGCCCTGGCCACGGAGAACTGGGAGCGGCGGAAGCGGCTCTTCGAGGAGGACAGGGTGTCGGAATTGGCCTATCTGGAGGCCCGGTTCCAGCTGGAGCAGGCGGAGGCGCAGCTGGCCACCCTCCGGGAGCGGCTGGAGCGGACCCTGGTCCGGGCGCCCCTCTCCGGGGTGGTGGACGAGCG